>NZ_LSSO01000187.1:0-47940 GCF_001645205.1 Brevibacillus sp. SKDU10
TCATGGAATTTCCAGAAAAGATCATTCCCTAATTCACCATAAACCGTTTCAGCAAATAAAGCTGTTCGGTGAGAATCTACAGCAATAAATGGATCTTGGAAGAAATAAAACTGAGCTATGCCAGTCTCCACAAAAGCTTTATAAATCTGTTTTACAAGCTCTTCATTAAATGTTTTGCAGGCTGGGCACTTATAATCACCAAACTCTACAATTTTAACTTTGGCAGTCTCTTTACCAAAGTAAGGCTGCCCTTCATAGTCTGTAGCTTCCATCAATGCCAGTTGCGTTGATTTCGGCATAAGAAAGAGAAACGCCACTACTAAAACAGCTATGATTCCGATACTCCAAAAAATCCATTTTGAAGATTGATCAGAGGATTGTCCTTTTTTACCTGATCCAGCTTTCGTCTTTTTGTTGTGTTGCTTTTTCAACTTGACACCACCCATACTATTATTTATTTACTTACAAAAGTACAGTTATTTTCCATAGTAGTTGATCTTGGACTTTATCGCAATGCTGTGATCTTCTCTAAAGTGGATATTTTTTGAACGAATTGTAACATTACTTCTAGTTTTCATTTTTTTCTAATCAGCAATCCTTATCGAGTATCTTCAGTATATTTTTTATTTGTTTCGAATTGCAAGTCTCTTCTTTGCCAATTTCGCTTTATTAGACATTTATGATGTATGGATTGCATCACTGTTTAGACAATTTCCTTCAGTTTACATCAACTGAAGGATTAGTAATTATTTCCTTTATTTACTTTGGATACTTTTATCTTAACTAAAAAACTTTCCCAGTATAAAAGCTTTTAATTAAAATAATGGAAAAAAACGACACGAACCTAGCAGGAAAAAAGATGAAAAATGGGACGACAGTATGACTTTTTTCTCTTGTAAAAAAGCGTGATAAGCACTATTCTGATACTTAGCCGTATATTTTTAGGAGTTCTATTTTCGAGAGAATTCCATGCTAACTTGCCGTTTCAATATCGGGATAAAATGTTTACAAATGAGTATCAAAAGAAGATTGATCCACTATCTGGAGGGGAAAGACATGTTTAAAAAGAAAACGCTACTTTTGCTGTCTTCAGCTTTGTTAATCGGGGCTTTGCCTGCTACAACTGATGCAGCTGTCGTGAAAAAAAATATTCAAGCTACTTACAACAATGTGAAAGTAAAGTATAACGGCTATGTAGTTCCAACTGATACCGAACCATTCATCGTAAACGGTACTACATACATCCCGCTTCGCATGATGGCAGGGGTATTTAACAAGGATGTTTCTTGGGATCAAGCTACCTTTACAGTATCTGTAGGAGATCGTGTAGATCCTAAAATTGCACAGCTACAAGCAGAGCTTGCTGCCAAAGATTCTAAAATCTCTACGTTAGAAAAAGACGTTACCTACTATAGAGATCAATTAGATAAGAAGGATAAAGATAAAAAGAAAAAGAGCAAAAAAGATGATGTAGATGATCTAGAGGACAATCTAAACGATGATTACGGTAAATGGAAAAAGATTGAATGGGATATCACTCTAAAAGGTGACGAGGATGATATCGACGTAACCATTAAGGTTGACCTTGATGATTATAAGAGTAAATATGAAGACCTAAGTGATTCAGAAATCAAAAAATTCATCAAAGATATCTGCGATGACATCTGGGATGAGTTTGATGATGCTGACATTGATGGAACAATCTATGACACTGATGGTAAAGATGACTTGTGGGAATTCAAAGGTAAAGGTAAAACGAATAAAGTTACCTACGACAAGCAATAAGCTAAATAACCAAGAATTCTTATTCAATCGGTCCCGGGGGCTTTCTCCGGGGCTTTTTGCATGATGTTCAGCCTATAAACAAAAGGAAACAGAAAGCTGAACAGAACAAGAAACCAGATATGAACAGAAATTACCTGTTTCATCTTCTGGCTTCTTTAGCATTTATCCCTATATTTATAAATAAAAGGTACTCGTACCTGAACGATTAATTACCCAAGCTTCTGTGCAAAGGTAGCGCCAAACTCCTTGCATTCCTCAATTTCCTTATCTCCAGGCGAAAGCTCTATTTTCAAGCCCTCTACTACGATTTCTGCTCCTAAGGATTGCAGCTTCTTAGTCAGTGTCTCTACAGCCTCTCCAAACATTGGATAGCTCGTATCGCCAGAGCCGAATACAGCCGCTTTCTTGCCGCTAAGATCAAGTCCGTCCATTTCATCATAAAAGTCTAGGAATTCATCCGGCAGATCTCCGTCGCCCCAAGTGTATGCCCCTAACAGGATTGCATCATATTCAACCAAGTCAGCAGCTTTCGCATTCCATACCTCTTTTACTTCAATTTCTAACCCTTGTTCCCGAATGCTTCCCGCAATCAATTCTGCCATTTCCTCGGTGTTTCCTGTCATGCTCGCATATATCATTCCAATTTTGCTCACGGAGATCTCTCCCTTATATCTATATTTCTAATCCTTAAATGAAAATTATTATCACTTACATAATATTGATACTGATTCTCATTGTCAATATTTTTTTTATAAAATAACAAGCTGATTTTACACCAGCTTGTTGCCTACATATCCTAGAAGAAGCCTTGCCCCATTCTTCATTCTTCTTTCTCTTCTGAAGGGGTTGCTGTTAATCTTTTTCTCGAGCTTTGATATTTACCAGTGGCAGGGACCTGACCAATCGCTTTGGCTAGCCCGAACAACGGCATATTCGCGTAAATTGCCTCGTACTTGGAGGGTTCCATGCTATATGTTTCGTGAAAAATACCTACACTTCCATCTGAACCTATTTTGCGCTGAAAATTCTTCCAAGCCTCCAGATGATAGCCACCATGCGCATAGCTTTCTAGCTGTTCATAGGAATTCCAGTACTGTATGAGACCGATCGTTCTACCATTCCAACAATTTTCTGCTCCTATAAACCCTAATTCTGGGTGCTGGTATAGCTCTTTAAGCATTTTCACCATTGCAAGAAATACAGGGAGCCATTTATGGACGGCCCACCATTTATTGATGCGCATCCCAATATAAAACACCACGAAGGATTTGCCCGCTGATGCTGCGAATCGACCATTTTGTACTTTATTCATCGTCTTCTTCTCCTATTCTTTTTGTATTCTTATTTCGCATCTTCAGTTGTTACGCAATATATTTTTATAGCTGTAGTACAAAATAATTGAGAGGATCACTACTAGAATAATAGTAAGGATTATTTTAAAATTGCGCGTCTTTGTTCATCTTGCTTCCATGTAAGCTAAACACTCCTATCAGCATACCGACTGGCGGTTTGTATTCGATAAAAAATAAGGAGCTCCTATGCTCGTTATCGCTCAAGGCAGAAGGATCGTGTTCCATACTTGGGTCATTTGAAAAAGCCCCTTTCCCTGTAGGTCAAGCAGACGGAGATCAGTAGTTGATCCCCTGCTATTCCTAGTATTTTTCACTTTCTTCGTTTTTGTTTTGTAATAAATCATTCATAATATGGTATAAATCATCAGCCGAAAATAGATTAACGCCCATTTCTTTTGCAATTATGCTCCCATACATATTTGTCATAAAAAAATGAGCCATTTTCCGTGGATCGATATTTGGGGAAATAGCATCTGCTTCCTGCCCACATTGAAGCCACTTCATTTGCATGTCAACAGAAAATTGATGAAATCGGTTCAATAAAGCAGCAATCCCTTTATTTTCTTTTTGACTAAGGAGATAAATAAAAATTTGACTGGAGACTTCCTTTTCTCCCTGTAGCAACTCAGTAAAACCATCAATGATGGCTTTTAGTGGATCATGCAATTCTCCACGTTTGGCAATTTCCACTTGGTGCTGAAATTGCTCGTTTACCTTTTCCATTTTCGTTTGCAAAATATAAGCAAATAGCTCATCCTTACTTTGCACATAATGGTAAATGGCTCCTTTTGACAATTTGGTTCTGTTCATAATCTCTTGTAGGGTAGTTTGCCGGCATCCGCGTTCACGAATGAGCTCCTCCGTAGTTGCTACTAGCATCTGAAAAGTGGACACGGCGTGATTCTGTTGTGTCATAAGCACGTTCTCCTTTTAGCATAATTTCCTTGTCACCATTTTATAAACCGACCAGCGGTTTGTAAAGAGGAATATAAAAAAACAGACAACAGATTAGCAGTCTGTTTTTCCTTTTGCGGGTTTTCATAGGACAAGTGTCAGCAGAAAAACCAAATCTAGCTAGCTACACCGATAAGTGAGACTTGATTTCTTTGATTTGCTCTAGGTGTCTTTGCTCATGAAGTCCAACAAATTCAATCCATTGATTTATGTCTAGAAGCCCAAATGCTGGATGAGTAAATCCTTTTTTAGCAAGCTGAGAACTTTCTGCACCTTCACAAACAGCCAGCAAAGAGGTACGAGTAGATTCCAGCTTCAGGAGTAAGTCCTGTAGATGTTTAGGCTCATCTGTTGGTTCATAAGGAGCGGGAGCTTGCACTTTGTTGCTACGATCCAGTATTAAGGAAATGGACTTTGGCTCGATTTGTACATCCTCATTACTTAACGCCTTTCTCACATGGTAAGCTACCGCTTTTTCGGTCAAATACAAATGCTCCATCACCTGTCCTATCGTCCAGACACCCTCCATTGCTCTCTGATTGAGTTCTTTATCTGACAAACCAACTACCGTGTTAATTAATTCTGTCCTGACTGCATGTATATTCATAGGTGTACCTCCTTTTTCTAGAATTTTTCCCATATCAATCTGTTCTTCACATTGATTGGAATTTCCTGTATGCGCTTACACTTATAGAATGTAAACTCACAGATAATATACAATGAATGCGGAATGTCACCGTAGTGTCCTGAAATATATTGTCCCATTGGTAAACGCATCCATCCCTTTTGATGTATTCACATACCTGATTTCGTATTCCTGAAAAATAAACACTCATCTAAAACATGTGTATAAAAATACGAGCCTTAGTAGTAAAGAATCAGAAGATCATACAAATATTTTTCGCACATGAAGAAGGCCACAACTCAAAAACATGAATTGCGGCTTTTTCGTATCTAGCTTGTTAATGGAATGCCTTCCAAAACGCTCCCTGTGTATTAATAATTGGCATAATCTCTTTAAATGGAATCCGAAAAGTAGGAAAGCCTGCAACATAAGGTGCGATTTCATAGGGGGGGAAATAGATATACAAAGCGTCCTCATGCACATAAAAGGGCTGGTCCGGCGCAATTCCTTTGTAGGTATCGGGAAAAACATAGGAGTATTGTGGGTCTGTCTTTATCTTTTGGCCGATAATGTAACTTAAAATCTTTACATAGTCACTACTAGATTTGAATAAATCCTGTAGCTTATAGAATTGTCCCGTCACCAAATCAATTGGAGTATAGATCTGTGTAGGCATTCCATGTGCAGCTCCAAACGGATAGTTATAACCCTGTAGCTTTAATTGCACAAGCTGTTTATCGAAAAAGTCAACAGAGAAGTCACCGAAATAATTATAATCTAGCTGGGCATTCGGATCGATCGGCTTGACTTGAGATAAATCTTTTAAACGCTTGTTTACTTGTTCCTGTATCGTGCTGGTAGCCATTCCCTCTATTTGTGGATAGTAGACGAGATAATCCTTGTTAGGACGATACATCTCCTCTTTGACCCGGTATTGCTTGGCGAGCGGAATAACTGTATTTTGTGCGTAAATCAATGTGCCATTTGGCTGATAATAGCTTACTCGCTGGTTCACATCAGCCCTAATTACGTTTCCTAGCTTACTAAGCGTTCCGTTTCCTTTAAGAATGGGGAGATTCCTCATAATCTTTCCAAAACGATCGATAAAGAAGGTAGACTGTTCATTAGTCGCTGAGGCTATCCCATCCTGGTATTTCTCTACTTTATTGAACACGAATTCTGTAAAAAAGCGCCCATCCTTATCAGCAATTGCATATGTAGAACCCATATATGGTGCTTTGCTGTCCCTAAGAACGCCTACTGCTACCCGGTCTTCCCCTAGCATCTCAATATCACTGTACCCCGGTTTAATTTTAAATGCTCCTGTTTTATCAATCAGCCCCAATTTAAACACGAAATCATCCACCGATGTATTAACTACAGCACGACCTCCTTTGAATGCCTGTGCTGAAGTAAATTGCGGCTCGATAATTATTTTTCCTTGTTCATCCATATAGCCAAACGGCTCTTTGTCCTTAAGCTGAACAGCCATTAATCCATCGCTCAACGGCCCTACAGCATGGTAGGGATACGTATGTAATACCTCCCCATTACGACCTAAAAGCGCATATTGATTCTCTTTGATTTTGGCAACTGCCTTCCCGTCAATGAAATCATTGGCTTCTTCATACTTGTTAGGTATCACAACCTTCCCTTCCAAATTAAGATAGCCATATCGATACCCCTGCTCATTTGTATCAGCAAATACTGCCCTTCCATCATGGTACGTTCCAATATAAGAGTGGGGTTTATCGCTTAGCACTGTTCCCTTGTCATCGATCACCCAAAAGCCCTTGTCATCGATTACAGTTGCTCGACCTTCCGTAAACAAGCTAATTGAATTGTAAATAGGCTTTACAACGTACTGAGCTTGTTCATTGATTAATCCGGTACCATTTGCAACCGTTACAACAGCAAGCCCGTTCTTTTCAAAGGGAAGAGCGTATTCAAATTGGGGGATGATTAAAAACTGTCCGCGCTCATTAATGTAGCCCCATTTCACTCCTTCCCTCGTACTCATTGATGCCGGATAGAGAGCAACTAATTTTTGTTGTAATTGCATGCGAATCGTTTGAATTAACTCATGCCATTTTGGTGCATAGATAGCTGATGAATTGATTCGGATACCTGCTCCTATAGATTCAACAGCCATAGCAGGTAAATTTTCCTGCAATTGAGCTTCAGCCAGATAGTACCAATAGAGCGGATGAGCCGTATCTTCAAGAACCGCCTGCCAACCAGCACAGTCTCGCTTGAGCATCACCAGTGAAATTCCCCCAGACCATCTATAAGCAACAGCAACGCTCAGATTGCCTTTTTTGCCCGTGTCAATTATACGAACATAAGATGTATGTTGAGGCTTTATCACCGGCAAAACTTCCGCATCATCCGGCAAATATTGTCGTGCCACCTCTAAGACATCCGATTCCTCCCACATCATGAGTCACCCTCCTCTAGTTGTGTTTTTCATATTCTATGTAATAGAAAAGGCAATGTGCCCAAACAAAAAAGCATCTGTCACAGCAATAACGCTATAAACAGATGCTCTACATCAATTTTTATTTTTTGCCAACGGAATGCCACGTCACATAAACACTTGCCTAAAGTGCCTGTTCAATAAAATGCTTTACACGCTTTTGATACTCTTCTTTTGCTACGGTAAATGATTTCGTGTGTCCTGCTCCAGGCACTATCCAGATCTGTTTTTCTCCTTGTGCAGCGTCAAAGATTCGATAAGCCATCTCTGTTGGCACCAGCTTATCCTGATCGCCGTGGATGATAAATAACGGTCGAGTATTCTTCTTCACTTGTTCAATAGGAGAGACTTCTGCAAACGAATAACCTGCCCGTAGCTTAGTCGTCCAACTCGTTGTTTGCATAAGCGGGAAAGTCGGCAACTGATATAAATGCTTCAACTGATAAGCCAATTCCTCGGTCATAGATGTGAATCCACTATCCTCAATAATTCCTTTTACCTCAGGCGGCAGTTCCTCACCGCTAGTCATTAAGACTGTGGCTCCACCCATTGAGACTCCATGTAAGAAGATATGCTTTACTTTTGCCTGCTTCGTCAGCATTTTAATCCAACCAAGATAGTCCTTACGATCATGCCAGCCGTACCCGACATAGTCGCCTTCACTATTACCATGGCCACGAGCATCCGGCATTAGCACTTGAAAGCCTAAGTCATGATAGAACTTTGCGTAGCTTTTCATGTCTTCCCCTTTACGGCGATAGCCATGAGCTAAAATAACTGCCTTGTCGCTAGGTTGATCACTTGGTATGTAAGTAGCTTTTAGCTTTAATCCGTCAAAGGACGTTTGCTCTAAACCGCCCTTTTCCTGATTTTTGTACCATTCCTCTACACGAATTTTATCCTGTTCCACTGCTGCATTTACAGGGGTAGCAGCAGCCTCCTGCTCACCAGAATACAGCGTGACCTGACCATCGCGACTGATGCTGATCTGATAAAAATAGCTACTGGCGGCAATGATCGCAATAAATAAGAAAGCTACGATTGAGCCACAAGTAATAATGATTCGTCGTTTGTTCATGCGTGTTTCTCCTCTTAACGTATGCTTATTCTGTTCTCACAGGATATTTGGTGTTACATTTCCTTGAAATAGAAATCAATACCAACTAATTCTATAAAAAATAACAAATCCCTCTGAATGTTATTGCGGACTGTCATATTTTTGTCAAAGGTGTTACCTGTGACCACCCCTTCTTCTAGAGAAATGAGGCACATTTCATTATATTTTTTGATTTCCCTATTCATGTCATCTATTATTTGCTGTATAGAACCCTTCTATTACCATTTACTCCCACATGAATTTTTCCATTCCTCTTTTTCAATAAGCAAAAAGCCATGCGCAAAGAACTCGCATGACTTTTTGGTTGTTGTCTATTTACTAAAGATTTTTTCAGCATGATCCAATGCCATTTTTGCCCCAAGTGCTGAGTAATCCAGCCACGGTTGTTCTGGAATCATGTAGACGTGATTTGCTTTCACAGCCTTTAAATCTTTCCAGATCGGATTGCTCTGTAATTGCTCAAACACCTTATCGGCCCCACCTCTATTGTTCACAATAACAAAGATGGCATCTGCATCAAAATCAGGGAGTACCTCTTGTGAAATCACTTCAAAAGCTTTCTTTTTATTTAGCTTCTCTACACCCTTCGCAGGTTTCAAGCCTAAATCGTCGTATAAAAGGGGTCCCATTGGTCTTCTTGTGCTAAATACGCGCAGCTCTTTCCCCGTTACACGTATTCCCATCACGGTTCCATCACCGATTTTGCTCTGTACAAGCTTTTTCACACGCTCTGCCTGTGCTTCGTAATCCTTAATAAAGGCTTCCGCTTGCTGCTCTTTGTTTACAAGCTTCCCTACTTTTTTCAAAGTATCTCGCCATGTACCATCATCTAGGTTAAATGAATGTGTTTCAGCAATTTTTTCATACTTAGATAAATCTTTTCCGGCATATTGTTGATCTACATAAATTACATCTGGTTTTAGTGCCAATAGAGCTTCCATATCAGGGTCCGCTACTACCCCTAATGGTTTCGTATCCTTCAGACGATCAGCTACGTGAGGCAGGAAGGATTTTAAATCGCCGCCAATGACAGAACCAACTGGCGTAATGCCTAATGCAAGCAGGTTATTTGTCAAATGGATGGACATGGAGGCAATACGGGGCTCTTTCTTATCTGCCGATTGCTCGACTGTTTGCCCTTTTGTCGACTCTGTATTTGACTGTGGCGTGCTTTGTCCACAAGCAGACAATACAAAAATAGTGAGGATGCACATCAGAATCAGTAATTTCTCTTTCATTTTTTCTCCTTTTGAAAATGATTTATTTTGTTTTACCTAATACATATAAAAAATAGGGGGCACCTACAGCGGCCACTACTACACCTGCTGGAATCGCATTTGGTTGAAAAATAGCACGACCAACCGTATCTGCAATCACTAGGATGACCAAGCCAATAAGACCCGCTATTGGCAGCAAATGCTGATACAACGGTCCAACAAGTCGACGCGCTAAATGAGGAGCGACTAACCCAATAAAACCTATTCCTCCCACCATCGAAACGCTGGCGCATGATAAGGCTACCGCGGTTGTCAGTAATAAGAAGCGTTTACGGTTCACGGCAGTTCCAATCCCCATGGCCACTTCATCCCCAAGTGAGAAAGCATTCAGTGCTTTTGATTGAGTGAATGCATATGGTGTAAAGATCAGAATCCATGGCAGAAGGGCCGCTACATTGATCCAATCTCGCCCCCATACGTTACCAACCAGCCATCTAGAAGTGAAAGCATATATTGTTTCATCTAAGGCAAGTGACAGAAACAGCGTAATTGCACTGAAGCCGGCTGTAATGGCAATGCCAACCAGTATGAGGCGAATAGGCAGCAATCCTTTATGTCGATCATAAGCAAGGAGCATGATCAGTACCGCAGTCACTACACCGCCTAAAAAGGTAAACAGTGGAATCAATAAAGCTTGGGACCCTTTTAGGGATTCAAAAAAACTAACAAAGATCATCAAGCCAAAAGCAGCGCCTGCATGCAGACCCAAAATCCCCGGATCTGCCAATGAATTACGGGATACCCCTTGCAGTATAGCTCCCGAAACCCCTAAGCCCACTCCAGCAAGCATCGTGACAACAATACGCGGCAGTCGGTATTCAAATAAAACCATCATATCCTCTTGACTGCCATTGCCTATAAAGGCTTGTAAAACAGTTAACGGAGCAAGTCGGATAGAGCCTGTATTAAGACTGATAAGAATGGCAACGAAGCTAATAAGCAGTAGAATGACCCCGACTATCCCTGCTCTCCTGTCTCTTTTGAAAATTAGTTGTTCCATTTATAAGCTCCTCCCTTCTTTGCAGGCAAGGTAAAGAAAGAAAGGAACACCGACAAGTGCCACCATTACGCCTATCGCTAACTCTCTAGGCGGATTTATTGTCCTTGCTCCCAAGTCAGCTAGCACCAGCAGAATTGCCCCTAATAAAGCTGACATTGGAATAATAAATCGATAAGTAACTCCTACTAGCTTTCGGGAAATATGCGGAATGACTAATCCGACAAATCCAATGGAACCAACAGCAGACACAGACACACCAGCAAGCAATACAGCAAGCGTAATTCCAAGTAACCGAATCCGCTTTGTATGAGCACCTAAATTATCTGCCACCTCGTCGCCCAATGAAAGTAACGAAACAGAACGCCCCAATAAAAAAGCAAACAAAATGGCAATCAGGATAACCGGCACCAGTATCCTAAGATGAGACCATCTCACTCCAGAGACACCGCCGGCATACCAAAAGGCCAAATCTTGACTCAAATCATAATAAATAGCGATTCCTGAACTGAGTGAATGTAAAAAAGCTGCAACAACCGCTCCTGCGATCGTTAGACGCAATGGTGTTAACCCTCCAGTTGCCCTCGATCCCAATAAAAAGATGAGTAAGGTACTAAGCACGGCTCCTAGAAATGACAGAACCATCAAGCTTGAGTAGGTCAAATTTGGAAAGAATGCAAAGCTGAGCGCTACAACAAACGTAGCACCTGCATTAATCCCCAAAATCCCTGCATCAGCTAGCGGGTTACGTGTAACTCCCTGCATCAACGCCCCAGCAACTGCGAACGCTGCTCCGACCACAGCAGCCCCAATCACACGCGGTAACCGCATTTCATGAATAATTTGATGTGTTGTCAGCTCCGAATGATAGGAAGTAATAGCTGTCCATACCGTTTCTAGTGTCAAATCCTTTGCTCCAAATGAGATGGCTATGAACATCGAAACAAGTAAACCGACAAGCACCAAGAGAAAAAGCATCGAGATGAGTGATAGACCCCATCTTGCTGTAGTTTTTTTTATCACAAGCGTATTCAACAGCATTCCTTCTCCTCAAACCAATTCTTGTTTGAATTTTATGTATAACGAGCTTATTCTTTGAAAATGATAATTATTTTCAGTTGTGATTATAGCTTGGTTATTTATGAAAAATCAAGAAAAATGATATCCACAATTGTTTTTATATTTTTGTGAAAGTTGTTCCTTCATTATTATCTATCAGATCGAAATCAATCTCTAACGTCAATAAAAAAAACAGCACCTGTTGGCGCTGAGTTTATAAAAGGAGCCATACTGCTTACGCTCGAAATATCACCAATAATGTGATTCATCTCTACTTGAAGAGCTTCATTGCCAGAATAGATACGTACCTCCTTAGGATGTTTCGTTAATAACTGGGTCACTAGCTCCCAGCCCCAAGAACCGGTACCTCCTGTTAATAAAAATGTCTCGTTTTTCATTCGAATTCCCTCCAGCGCGTTCTTGAAAAATGACTAGATATATCGTAGTGCTGAAGTGTTACGCCAGTATGACAAAAAAGAAAATGATACGATCGTAGTGCTTAAACGACAAAAAAGTCACCCTGACAGGTGACTTTCCATTGATAAATGACGTTATGATACTCCTATGCTTACGAACGAACCAATTCGATTTGGACGACCTTTAGCTCTGAGTTTTGATCTTGCTTTTGCTCTACGACTGTCCAATTCTTAGAGAGCACAGACTGTAGCCAGATGACTTCCGCTTCTTTCAGCTTGATTTCCGATAGATAGTCTCCCTTGTTTTGATAATCACGGTCAGCTACTTGGTTTAGTCTTACAGAGATCAGATATTTAATCCCATTGATTGTATTAAATTTAATCTGATATCCTTCTCTGACTGCTTGTTCAAGCTCATTCCAGTTTTGTCTGGAAAAATCGAGCAGATGAGAAAAGTCGAAGTCATCGCTACATTGCTGAAAATCGCTGATATCTTCCTTTTTTACAGCATCCAATAATTCTTCATCTGTCACACCCTCTGCTCGAAGGACTTCAATCATCAGTGCTTCATTTTGCGAAAGCTTTACTAGAGACATTGTGGAATACCCTCTCGATTTTTGACTTATTCACTGAATAAATGACAGGCAACCTGGTGACCCGCGCTAATCGATACTAGCTTTGGCTGCTCTTGTGCACAGCGTGACGATGCATAAGGACATCTCGATTGGAACTTACAGCCGCGAATGGTTGACAACGGGCTTGGAATGTCCCCCGTCATCATGATACGCTTTTGATCGCGCAGCTTCGGATCAGCTACCGGTATAGAGGAAAGCAGTGCTTGTGTATAAGGATGTGCCGGATGCTCATATAGCTCGTCACTTTCAGCTACTTCTACCAACTGACCTAAGTACATCACTCCAATGCGATCTGAAATATGACGTACCATTGATAGATCATGGGCGATGAACAGATAGGTCAACCCCAGTTCATTTTGCAAATCCTCTAGCATATTGACCACTTGTGCTTGAACAGATACATCCAGTGCTGAGATTGGTTCATCGCACATGATAAACTCCGGCTTCACAGCAAGAGATCGAGCAATGCTGACTCTTTGTCTTTGTCCACCGCTAAATTCATGCGGGTAACGCTCTAGATGTTCTTTCTTTAAACCTACACGCTCCAAGAGAGCCGAAATAACTTCCTTGCGTTCATTTGCCCCGAGCGATTCGTGGATATTCATAGGTTCACTGATCAGCTCAAAGACAGTCATACCCGGATTTAAGGAAGAATACGGGTCTTGAAAAATCGTTTGCATTCGTTTGCGGAATGGCTTAAGCTGTTGTTCGTTCATTTTTGCTACATCATGTCCATCAAACCGTATTTTCCCGTCAGTCACATCGAACAGTCGAACGATACTGCGTCCTGTTGTAGATTTCCCACAGCCAGACTCACCAACCAGTCCAAACGTTTCTCCCTTATAAATTTGAAAGCTGACATCGTCCACAGCCTTCACAGATGTCTTTACCCCACCAAAAAAGCCTTTATTGATTGGATAATATTTTTTGAGATGCTCTACATCAACTAAAATGTCTTTGGTTTTCATACCTGCTCCCCCCGATCTCTTCTCCCAGCCAGCATTTCATCCGTTGATCGGAACCCAATTCATAAGAAGGCGGAATCTGATTCAGACATTTATCCATCTTATGCGGGCAACGCTCGGCAAATGGACAGCCATTCGTAGGGTTTAATAAGCTAGGCGGAGTTCCCTCGATGGGAATTAGTCTTTCTTTATTTCCCTTATGATGTTTAGGCAGGGAACGCAAAAGCCCCTGTGTATAAGGATGCTGCGGGCGATAAAAGATATCCTCAACCTTTCCCTCCTCCATCACCATACCGCTGTACATGACAATTACTCTTGTACATACTTGGGCAACTACACCCAAATCATGCGTGATCAGCATAACTGCTGTATCTGATTGGTTAGCGAGCTCTTTTATTAAATCAAGAATCTGCGCCTGAATCGTAACATCTAATGCGGTAGTAGGCTCATCTGCGATCAATAGCTCCGGTTCACATGAAAGCGCCATGGCAATCATCACTCTCTGCCTCATTCCGCCGCTGAATTCATGTGGGTATTGGTTGAAGCGTTCTTCAGCAGAGGAAATGCCTACCTGTTTTAATAATTCGATTGCCTTTTGTTTCGCTACAGACTTACTCACCTTTTGATGTCTGATGATTACTTCCGTTAGCTGTCGCCCGATTTTATATACAGGATTCAGCGAAGTCATGGGGTCTTGAAAGATCATAGCGATCCGATTCCCGCGAATGGCTTTATGCTCCTTTTCTGTCGCTAAAAGCAGATCCCCTCCACCGAAATGGATTTCTCCACCAACAATTTTTCCCGGGTGTGCAATCAGAGAGAGAATGGATTTGGCGGTTACGCTTTTTCCACTTCCCGACTCGCCTACAATCCCAATTATTTCACCTTTGTGTACGGAAAAACTGACTCCTCTAACAGCCTGCACCTCTCCAGCGCGTGTGAAGAAGGACGTTCTTAAATTCTTCACATCCAATAAAACTTCCGTCATATGACTCACTCCAAGCTGATCATCTTCATTCGTTATTCTATGTCTATTCGTCATTGGCTTTTGGTTCAAAGGCTACTCGCAAAACATCCCCTAGGACATTAAAGCTCATTACCGTAAGCAGAATAAACAAGCCGGGAAATAGAGCTAGATGGGGTGCTTCCCCTATAAATCCTTGTGCGTTGTTTAGCATGCTCCCCCAGGATGAATTAGGCTGTTGAATACCTAATCCCAGAAAGCTCAGCGCCGACTCCATCAAGATGGCAGAAGCAATATTGATGGTCGCCGTCACAATGATAGTAGAAGAGATACTTGGAATGATGTGATAGCAGATAATTTTACATGAGCTTTGTCCTGATACCTTGGCGTACAATACATACTCTCGTTCCTTGACAGATAGTGTCTCTGCTCGGACAAGTCTAGCTACATTCATCCAGGTCAAAAGTCCAATAATAATAATCACGGTTTGAATACTAGGCTTTAAATACACACTTAGAATCAGCATTAATAAAAAGGATGGAATTGACATTAAAATCTCTACGGTGCGCATGATGACGCTATCGACCATGCCTCCAAAATAGCCGCTAATCGCTCCAATTGTTGTACCAAGTCCGGTCGCGATAATCATAGCAGCAAATCCCACCAGTAAAGAGACTCGCCCACCATGTAGAGCCCGAGAAAAATAATCTCTACCGTAATCATCAGTGCCAAAAAAATGCGTTTGGCTCATCGCCTGAAGTCTATCCTGGATAACGATCTGATTAGGATCATACGGAGCTAGAAAAGCAAATAGGGAGCCAAGGGCAAAAACAAGCAAAATCATAACCGAGATCAAGCCTAGCTTATTGGATAACAATTCCATTTTTACGTTATTCCATCTTCTTCTATTCATCTTGCTACCTCCATGCCCTGATTCGAGGATCAACTACGCTGTATAGGATATCTGCCAGTAAATTGCCGATGATGAGCAAGACGGACGTAAACATGGTAATCGCCATAATGATCGGGTAATCAAATCCAAAGGCAGCTTTAATACTAAGTGAGCCAATTCCCGGCCAAGAAAATACCGTTTCAGTAATAATCGCTCCAGCAATCAAATCAGGTAATGACATCCCCAAAAGGGTAATAATCGGTAAAAGTACATTTTTTAGCACATGGCGAAAAAGAATCTGCCATCGGGTAGAGCCGTACGCGTATTGGATTTGAACATAATCCTCTTTTAGTTGTCCAATTGTATTGGAACGAATATATCTCATATAAACAGACAATTGCCCAAAGCTAAGAACCAAACAGGGAAGAATCCCGTGCTTGATAACATCCCAGGTGGAGTTCACTCCGATCGTTCTTATTCCCATGCTAGGAAGAAGATGCAGTTTAATCGCAAAAAAGTAGATCAGAAGCATAGCAAACCAAAAAGCTGGAATGGAAATTCCTACATATGAAAACATATTTAGAATACTGTCAATCCATTTATTTCGATTTGCCCCCGCCAGCAATCCTAATGGAATAGCCAACAGAACAGAGAGAAGGATAGAAGCTCCCATTAAACCTGCCGTTGCCGGTAACCGTTCGATTACCTGTGTCAGCACAGGCCGATGATTGATAAGCGAATAGCCAAAATCACCCATAAACACATTTTTCAGCCACATAAAATACTGAACATACCCAGGTCGATCTAATCCCATGTTATGCCGAATCCGTTCGATATCCTCAAGACTCATTTTGGGAGTAATGAAGGCTTGCAGGGGATCACCAGGAGCCAGCTTTATCAAAGCAAAGCAAACAATAGAAATAAAAAATAACATCGGAATGGATTGAAGAATCCGTTTTGCTATAAATGAAAACACATGAATGTCCTCCTACAACAGCTTCTGGGAATGAAAATAAGCTGATTCGAATCAGCTTATTTTCTCCCTTGTTTCCTATAAATGTTCTAACTGTTATTATTGCTCGTAAATTTTCGACAAATCCTCAAACATGGTAACCGGCTTCGTAACCGCCTCTTGCAAACCACCAAATTTTTTGTCCACCGCTATAATGGATTTAGGGTATGCAATCGGATAGATCGGCACATCATCTGCTACTGTTTGCTGGATTTTTTTATACAGCTCAGCACGTTTTGCTGTATCAACCTCTACAGCAGCTTTGGACCATAGCTGATCAAACTCTTTGTTATTGTAGTGCGAATAGTTAAAAGGCTCTGTACTAACAAATAGAGATTTATAAGCATCCGGTTCATAGCCCATAATATAGCCGCCAAAGGACAAGTCATAATCTTTGTTTTTCATATCCTGAGATTTGTTTGAGAACGCTGCTGGATCTAATGGCTGTAGTTCAATTTCAATTCCGATCTCTTTCAATTTCTGCTGAAGATAGAGCGCTTGGCTGGTTTGCGGTTTATTGTTATTCACATAGGCCAATCTAAGCTTCAAATGATTGACTCCTGCTTTTTTAAGCAATTCCTTCGCTTTCTCGACGTTATAATCATACGTAGGCAACTCCTTTGTATAGTAAAGCGCATCAGGAGTAAGCAGGGAATAAGCAGGTTCAGCATAATCAAGAGACGAGTACGCTGCATGAACTAATTCATTTTTATCAATAGCATAGGCAATCGCTTGGCGAACCTCTTTTTTCTGTAGTACATCGATATTGAGGTTAAAAGCCATGTACACCAATCGACCTTCATTATATTTAATTAAGTTAAACATCTGCATGTCATTCATCTTGTTATAGTCCTGTGGGTCGATGAACCTCATCTGAATTTCGCCATTTTGCATTGCTAAATTCGCAGCGTTACTATCCTTGGTAATTCGATACGTGATCGTGTCTAAATAGGATTTTCCTGCAAAATAGGTATCAAAACGCCCTAAGGTTACATACTCTCCTGGTTTATATTCCTTGAATTTGAACGGACCAGAACCGACTGGACTGAAGTTTTTTTCACTCTTTTCAATATCCTCTACATTTTCAAAAATATGCTTAGGAATAGGGGAAACCTGAACCAAAGCTCCTTCAAAGGCTGCACTGACCTGAGGAAGTACAAAGTCTACTGTTGTATCGTCAATTTTTTTCACCTGAATCGGCTTTCCATCTAAGACAAACAAGCTTCGTTGTGGGCTGTGTTGCTTTTCATCCAAAATACTAGCAAGCGTAAAGACTACATCATCAGCAGTCAGCTTTTTCCCATCATGCCAAGTCAGGTTATCTCGCAGTTTTAGCGTATAGGTTAAAAAATCCTTGGATTGCGTCAGGCTCTCAGCCAATACAAATGTTTTCTTCCCATCATTGATTGTAAATAAGGGTGCAAACAAGGATTGATTAATCGTTAAGGTCACGCGATCCCCAGCATAGTTCGGGTTAAGTGCGCTAGGATCATCGCCAACTGCAATTACCAAGCTTCCCCCACTTTTGGGTGTGCCGCTCGCGGTTACAGGTTGACTTTGGTCTCCTCCCTGCTGAGGTGCTGTACCTTCACTAGCACAGCCGCTAAGAAATAAAAGGATACTCATCATAATAGAAATAATTCCAACGCGCTTCTTCATGTCGACTCCTCCGATTTTGATCTTCATTTCGGGAATAACGTTAAGTTGTTTTCTAGTATAGCACCTTAACCAAAAAAGGCAAGTAACCCGATCGGAATTTACACATAAAATAAAATAAAGCAGCCACTACAGGATGACTGCCTGTTAATGCCTGCTTTACATCTGGATAATTCGGCTTTGAACAAGATTCGCTCCTCAAGCATGAGAAGTTCACTACTGATGTTATTCACAAGGAAACGATAAGGTGATCGCCGTGCCCCTGCCTACTACCGTTTCTACCTCGACTGTACCGTGATGCCCCTCTGCAATGGCCTTTGCAATACTCATTCCCAGACCGGAGCCTTCTGTCTTCTCCTCCGTATGAGTGCCACGATAATAACGTTCAAATAGCTTTTCTTTCGTTTCCTCATCCATCCCTAATCCTTCATCTTTTACAATTAATATTGCTCTGTTCTCCTGGCGCTTCGTCATAACTGTAACCATCGTCCCCGGAGGAGTATGCTTCACTGCATTGATAATCAGGTTATCCAGCATGCGCGTGAACCACTTCGGATTAGCCATCATGTACAGTGGCTCAGGATTACTTTCGTAGGTAAATGAGGTTTCCTCTATGGTTACGTCATTGATATGCTGCAAGATAATCCTTCTTACAAATTCATTTAGCTCCACCCGCTCTACTGAAAAGGATACCGCATTGTTCTTTAATTGAAAGGAAAGAGAAAAATCCTCTACTAAGATACGCATATAATCCGCCTTTTCTCGAATCATATGCCCCACTTGCTGTAATTCCGTTTCTGTCCAATCAAGCTGTTTGCTCTCAAGCATATGTCCATAGCCCTGAATTGTTGTCAGAGGTGTTCGCAGGTCGTGAGTAATTCCAGTCATCCACTCTTCCCTGGTTTTTTCCAACCGTTTTTTCTCCCGCTCCGACTCTGTTAGCTTTTCAGCCATCTTATAAAAAGCCTCAATAACCTCCTGATAAAGTCGATATCGCATGCGCAGCTTTCCGTTTTTACGATACGCATTTTTCCTGTCCTTCTTGGTCAATACCTCATCGTAGCGCCCCTGTCCCATTCGCTCCAGCCAGCCGATAAATAACAGCAACGGCTGACCATAACGATAGCCATGCCAGATGGAAAAAAGAATGGCCAGAGCAAAAAGTCCCCCGCATAATTTTACGAGAGTATAAATGATTTCATGTAAAAGCGGTTGCTTTTGATACTCTCCGTCTTTTTTCGTAATATGTAGAACCCACGTATTAAGAGATGCAGGGTCATAATATACATCAATTTTCGTCGGATAAGACCCTGGCTCCATCTGCATCTTCACTAAATCAATAGGAAGATACCGCTGTTTTTCTGTTTTTTTTCCAATTGCTTGAATAACATTTCCTTGTGGATCGACAACATGCAGGTAACCGTCTATTTCATTCACTTCTTTTTCTATCTGTGCCATAGAAGAAGGGGCCACTATTCCTTGGTGAGCATAGCGGGCAAACCATTTAGCCGCCAATTCTTTGTTTGGTTCCCTATTACCTAGTAAAAATAAATAATACAGTGAATCGAATGTGTTATAAATTTTTGTGTATACAGTATATGAATTCCAATGACTTGTTTGATGAATCCCCCACAGCTCATCGATTCGATAGCTGTTTGGCAAGCCTTCGGGAACATTGACTGAATGAACAACGCGCCCATCTTCACTAACGATTTGTAGCCACATGCCCTTTTCACGCATCTGCTTTATTAACAAGTCATTTAATTGGACTTTGTCTTTTTCAATTATGGTATCAGACACCATGATGTCCAGTGCACCTGTGGGAAAATTCCGCTTAATCTCGTTCTGACTGATTTCTTGTACAAGTACAATTAATCCTACAGTGATGAGCAGAAGCGTCCCGATTGCAAGTAAAAAAAACTGATACATAAAGTGTACAGCTAGCCTTCGTTTTAACCTACTCACGTCTGTTCTCCTTGACAAGTTTGTACCCCAGCCCTCGAACGGTTACCAGATATTTTGGATCGCTGGGATTCACTTCAATTTTTTCACGAATTCTACGAATATGAACCATGACGGTGTTATCATCTGCTAGACCATCTAATCCCCACACCGCTTCATACAATTGACCTTTCGAAAATATCCGGTTGGGATGTTTACACAAATAGAGCAGCAACAGAAAAACCTGTGCCGGACACGAGACCCGCTGTCCTTCCACGATAAGCTCCCCTGCCGTTTCGTTTACGATAAACCTGCCAAAATCGTAGCTATATGTTGTAATCTCTGGCTCTGAGATTGGAATGGATAAATTACCTCGTCTCAGGCGAGCCTTAATTCTCGCGGCGATTTCCAATGGATTAAATGGTTTTGTTACATAATCATCTCCGCCTGTAGCAAATCCCGTCAAAATGTCCAAATCCGAGGTTCTTGCCGTAACAAACAAGATATGGGCATGGGACATCTGCCTGATTTTTGGACAAATATCAAACCCGCTTTGGTCAGGCAGCATGACATCAAGCACAATGAAATCTGGTTTCTGCTCCTGAACCATTTGCAAGGCTTCCTTTGCTGTTGAAGCGTGAAATATTTGATTAAAGCCTTCATTTCTCAATACCTTCTCCAGCATCATAACAATTGATCTTTCATCATCAACAAGTAATATCTTGGCGTTCTCCACAATTCTCCACCTCGTTGTTATCCTATCACAGTAACCTTAACAACACCTTAACGTTAGGGAGGAGATTTTATCCCTGCATAAGGCTGTGTTTACTTTTCCATAAAGGAGCTGTCTTATAGTAGTGGCTGAGGTGAATACAAAATGGAGCTAAACAGACAAAGAATAACAGTCGTAGACGGAATCCGCGGAGTAAGCCTTTTAGGTATCCTGATGGCTAACATGTTGATTTTTCAATATGGACTGTGGGGTAAGGATCAGCTACATCTTTTCTCCCCTTCCTTATTGGATATCTCTACTTACTCCTTTCTGAAACTAATGGTGGAAGGAAGCTTCATGCCAATCTTTACATTTCTGTTTGGATTTAGCATGGTGAAACTGAAGGAAAGCTTAGAGAGGCGTGATTGCAAATACAAAAGGCATTTCATACGTAGATTTTTGTTCCTGATCTTGATTGGAGCGCTTCACGCTACATATCTGTGGGAAGGCGATATCTTATTTTTCTATGGAATGAGTGGACTAGCATTACTCCTATTTGTCAATCGCAGTAAAAAAACACTGCTTATCTGGGGAAGTATCCTGCTTCTGCTACCGGCTCTACTGGTAATTAGCGGTGGTGAAAACGTAACAGATGAAAATGCAAAAATGTTCCCTTCTGATAAGCTGGAGCAGTATGTCAAACAGACGCAGATTATTAACTCCTCAGGTACATACACCGAGATTAAAGAGTATCGCAATACCTCCCATGACTTAGGTATATCTGATGAAGCGATCGTTGCGATCATGCTGATAGCGCCTGTCCTGACTACACCCATGTTCTTGTTTGGCATGTATGCTGCAAAAGCTGGGTGGTTTGTCAATTCCAATGAAAAACGTTCTTTCTATGTAAAGAGGGCTCTCTTCTTTCTTCCCGCAGGTTTACTTCTCAAGAGTTTGCCTAGTGTATGTAGCGGCAATTGGTCAGGAATTGGAGACTTACTCGGGCCTAGCGCTCTATCCTTTGGCTATATTTTTTTCATCGCCTTCCTTTTATCTATCTTGAGTCATACTCGGTGGTTTACCTACTTCGAGTGTGTCGGCAAGCTATCGATTACAAATTATGTAATGCAAACAGTAATCTGCACGACCATTTTTTACGGCTATGGGTTGGGACTATTCGGTAAAATCGGCATCCTTTCTGGTATTTTTCTGTCCCTTCTCATCTTTTCATTACAAGTGGTAGCCAGCTTCTGGTATCTGAGGTTTTTTAACAGCGGTCCAATTGAAAGACTACTGCGTATGTGGACATATTTCTCTTGGTCGGGGAGACCTTCATCCCGAATAGCCAGCACGATATCAATGAAAAAAACAAGTTAGTCTGTTGATATACATTTACCTAGATTTTTTAAATAGAGAGTGATCGTTTTCCAGTCGACTGTCTGGATTAGCAATCGCTCTTATTTCGTTTTACGACATAATGTAACAACACCTTCTATATGGAATCTGTCAAAGCAGAGGTACGCACCTTAACGCTAATTACTTCCCTTTCTATTATTTTTGATAGGCAAGCACCTATTTTCTAGACCTTAGTAGCAAATGATAAATGACCTAAATAATATATAGAAAATATTTCCTTAAAAACTACTGAAAGCTGGTGTTAATAATGCCTGTAACAAGAAGACCGTCCGGTCGAATAGACGTCTTTGCTCGCGGAGGAGACCAAGCTCTTTGGCATATTTGGCAGGTTGCTCCAAACAATGGTTGGAGTGGCTGGGCCTCCTTAGGTGGTACCATCAATTCGCCTGTAGTAGCTCGTAATGCGGATGGGCGGTTAGAGGTTTTTGCTATTGGTGCAGATAATGCACTTTGGCACATTTGGGAAATAACTCCTGATGGTCAATGGAGTAATTGGGCTTCCCTTGGCGGTTGGATTGATCGGTTAACTGTGGGACGCAATGCAGATGGACGACTGGAGGTCTTCGCCCGCGGAAGAGACCAAGCTCTTTGGCATATTTGGCAGGTTGCTCCTAATGATGGTTGGAGTAATTGGGCTTCCCTCGGTGGTTGGATCGATATGCTCACCGTAGGAAAAAACGCGGATGGACGCTTAGAGGTCTTTGCTCGTGGAAGAGACCAAGCTCTTTGGCATATTTGGCAGGTTGCTCCTAGTAACGGTTGGAGTAATTGGGCCTCCCTTGGCGGTTGGATTGATCAATTGGCTGTGGGACTCAATGCGGATGGACGCTTAGAGGTCTTTGCTCGCGGAAGAGACCAAGCTCTTTGGCATATTTGGCAGGTGGCCCCCAGTAATGGCTGGAGTAATTGGGCTTCTCTCGGCGGTTGGATTGATCGATTAGCTGTGGGACGCAATGCGGATGGACGCTTAGAGGTCTTCGCCCGCGGCAGAGACCAGGCTCTTTGGCATATTTGGCAGGTTGCTCCTAGTAATGGCTGGAGTAATTGGGCTTCTCTCGGCGGTTGGATTGATTTACTAGAGGTAGGACAGAATGCAGACGGACGACTAGAGGTCTTTGCTCGAGGAAGTGATCAGGCTCTTTGGCACATTTGGCAGGTTGCTCCTAGTGATGGTTGGAGCAATTGGGCTTCTTTAGGTGGTTGGATTGATCAGATAGCTGTAGAATCCAGATTTCGTCGATAAGATACCCGTAGCAAATTTATTTGCTCTTTATAAAAGCAGCGATAAAAGAAAAAATGGAGATTTGAACGTAGCTTGTCTGTTCAATCTCCATTTTTGTGTGTTTAGCAAGAAAAAGGATTTTGCAGCCTACTTACAGCCTTCTCTCAAAGCTGCATCATAGGGATTAATCTCAAACGTAAGCTACTCCCCTTTGACAATCTCTTGTACTCTACCTACCATTCCGTTCGTCAATCTTACTTTTATGCCATGTGGATGCGTGCTGGAATTCGTCAGAATATCTTTCACAATTCCTCTTGTACGCTTTCCTGTTCGCTGATCTTGTTTTAAAACAATCTCCACTTCTAGCCCAGCTATGATCTCACTTCGCTTTTTCCCATTCATGTTCGCACCGCCTCTACCATGCTGTATCATTCTTAGCTATTTGATTACCAACGCAAGACTTCATCTAATCCCTTCCAAGTGATAAAACGTTCACATTCACGCAGAGTCCCCGTTCCAATCCCGTATTCATCCATCGCCTCCGCCTGCAAATCTAGAAGATGAAGCATTCCCCCATAGGTACCTACTGCCAATAGACGCTCGTCCTTGGAGACCGCTATGCCAGAAATCGTACTGCCGACAAAATGACGCCATAGCTCCTGACCTTCCGGATTGATATAACACACGTAGCCGTATGCATTGCCAAGCACAGTGCCTCCTGATAGTGCCACAGCAGTATAGACCCTGGACTCTTCATCCATGATTGGCCACTCTTCTACTGATTTCGCCTGACCACTCCCCACCTCTTTCAATGGGACGCGAAACGTTATTCCATTATAGAAGTGACATGAGTTAAACCAAACGCTCTGATTGTCTTTAGAGAATAAGCAGTAATGCGGGTAGCTAGACTCCGGATAGAACGAATGGCTCTCCCCTGTTTTTCGATCTATAAGCAAATGGTCACTGCATTGGCTGCCAAAGGCAATCCAACGTTCATCATGGGAAACAGAAGCGTGAGGCATATCAATGTGAGTATCCTCCAGCTCATCTTCTAAGCACTCTGACATACTAGGATGCAGGAGAGTTACTTGATCTTTTTCTATGAAGTAAATCCCGTACCCACTAACCAGTAGCAAGCTTTTCCCGTCTGAAAATGGAATTACTTCCTCTAGTATTTTCTCAGGATGCTCACAATCTGCAAGCGTATTCAAATCAGGAATTGTTGATTTAATCTGTGACAATATATCCTCCCAACGAAATACTGCTATTTCTTCTCCCTGTAAATGTCGATCCAGATGACGAATCAGACGGATATCCCGCTGACTAACCAAAGCATATACAGAACCATCCATAGAGCAGCCAATATAGCTTAACTCTTTACACTGCTCTATTCCTTCTTCACTCGCTATGAAAACACTACTTTTCTCCCATGTTGCTCCTGAGGTGAAGACGAGTGTTTTGCCATCCAGAAATGAAATAGACCTTACAGCCTGCATCTCCTTTTCAAACCTCGTAGCCAATGGCCATGTCGCAGGTGGAAGCTCTTGACGAAGCTGTTGCCATTTCCCCTTCTTGTTAGCGGCCTTTATCATTTCGAAAACTTCTTCCGCCAATTGAGACCTTTGATCATCTGAAGGATACGCAGGCTCCTGTTTTCCTTCCATCTCTCTTATTTCGCGGATAAAACGGTTTACATCTGAAGCATACCGTTTTCCTTCCTCACGCCATGCCCCTGCCACTTCTTTGTTTAACCAGTCCATGTTTTCCCCTCCTAGATGCTTACACTAAAAGAAACTGAATTCATTTGTATGCCGATATGATCAGCCACTGCTCTTGCATACTGCATGAAATGTTCGCTCCTTCTAATTCATTTTGTCAAGCGTTAGCGATCGCTCCTTAATGATATATGAACTTTCCATTTATTCCATAAAAGCATCATGCTCATGATAATATTGGAGTGCTTTGGCTATCAGCAAAATATCCGGCTCCTCCCCCCGCCTTCTTATTACCTCATCCGGGTATTTGTCTTTGTGTTTGCTAATCTTCAAATTTTTTCTGTAGCTTATGGAGTATTTTTATGATAGCGTCCCGATTCTTCGCCTCTTTCATATAAACAGGAAGGGAATGAGAGGCAGTTCGCATAGGACCATTTGCTGGTTTTTCACGCAAGGTGGCTGACGTATAGGATATCAGATAGCTCAAATGCTCTCGATTTACTGCCCACACCGGTTTCCCGCGAAAATAATCCAAATAGTATAATTCCAAATGAAAAATAGGATCCCTCCCATCTCGAATATCCTGATATCGCCAACGATAATCTGCCACTCTATGCATTGGCACTTGATTGATTGTCTGGCAATGAGGGCAAGCTATATTCAGTTGTTTTTGGGTCATTTGCTTTTCATCCTTTACTTCCAGATTGAAGTATCTTTCACAATGCTGGCATACCCCTCTAGCCGAGTATTTATAGGCTTCCATTTTCGTTTCGGTATAATAACACGCTCCGCATCTTAGAACATATTCATTAGATTCTATTGAAATATATGCGTTTTTCGAGCATTTTGGGCAATGCACGGCTACCTTGCCCCCATAATGAGTTACCATATTAAAGCAATATTTATGACCATACTCGTCTGTAAATCGTTCCAATATAGACCCTCCTACTTGTTTACATATAAAATAATTGCTCCTTCTCTTCTACACTTACTGCGTTATTGACCTACCATATGTATCGTCAAGATGGTAGACATCTCTTGAATGGACTAAATAAACTAGTCCAGCGCTTTTCTGAATTAGATGATCGACTATTTTTTCTATGGGATAAAACCGTTGACAAGCATACACAGGATAATATTGTGTCTAACTGCACGATAATGTTGTCTTTCAGAGTATGGCTTTACTTGGATAATCTATAAAATAACATAATATTTCAAAAAAACGTATAATAGATAAAATGATCAACGGGATTAAAAGATATCCTTGTTCCGATAAAAAACCTAGAGATTCTCCATAACATTGCACCTGATTTTGATCTGATCTCACAACTAAGCAAAACATATCAGGTTACTGGCTTTCATTTATTCACATTGGATACAAAAAACGAAATGATTGCTGCTTGCCGGAACTTTGCCCCTTTGTATGATATACCGGAGGAAAGTGCGACAGGGACATCCTGCGGGGCACTAGCATGCTATTTGTACAAGCATAAATTCATTTCTGATCAGGCCATTCACCGCTTAGCTTTCTCTCAGGGTCATAGCATGAATCAGCCTTCCACTCTTATTTCAAGACTCTCTATTAATCAGGGGAAAATCAAACAAATTGAGGTTGGCGGGACTGCATCAAATATTCAACGAAGGTCCGTCGTCATATAAATATTATTCTGGAGGCCTCATGTATTTGTACAAGAAAAGACACCTGAATCATGAGGTGTCTTTTGCATTTGCGATATTATAGAGAACGATAGTTAATCTCTTAGAAACGTCTAATGTTCAACCATTGATTAAACTGTGACTCATCAGGTTACGAAAGGTTCAGTGAGGTGAGTATTTTATATGGTTTGATACCAACTAGAACTGTCTAGCCTATTACATCCTCAATAAACCTCTCTAACGCAGTAACATCCGTAATCCTGCTGTTACACTCATGACTATTGATACATATATAATGACCAACCGCTTTGTAATAATCAGAGGATACATGAGCAGCTCTTGATTTCGAGATCGCTGAAAATAAAGCAACATCCGTATATCCATGGCATAATGCACATATGTTTTTCTTGTGTACAAGAGAATATCTCCCTTCGATCCCGACGGCTTTCCCCTTCAAATGATAAACAATGAATAGTTTATTGCTAGAAATGTTAATCCAGCCAAGATAGGTTACCTTGAGGAAGTCAATCGTTACTAAATCAGGAACCTTAAGCTTTTTATTTTTGGGGAATAGCTTCCTGATCTGTTTTTCAGTCACCTGTGGAAATTCAAGTAAGTAGGGTGTTAATGAACGGAGATAATCCTGAAAATCTTCCGCTTTTATGGAAGAGATTCTCCCCAACAATTGTTTTTGAATATCCGTAACGGTAGGAAACACGTCTATTACTTTTGCCTCTGAACCGTACCTCACCGCTTCCATTACTTTAGGATCGGCAACAGTTAAGGTAGCGTTTCGCAGAATATCTATTTGCTTCTTAATAAAGTTATATTGATGATTTTGAATAAATGGCTCCACCATATCGTTCCCTCCAAATCCATAAACCTAGTCTTTTCAAAAGGCTCAAGCTTTCTTCCATTCTCCGCTCTTTCACTATAAAAAATTGGCTTGTGCTTTGATATGCAGTCTTTGATTATGAAATGAACTCGACATACAAAAAGCACTTATAATCTTGGGAATAGATTATAAGTGCAGCAATCTTCACGCCTGTTTATTTGAATAAACAATTTTTTTAATCGTTTCTATCGAAAGAAAATGGTCATCAGCTAATTGATGAATCGTTTTTCCACTTTTGAATGCATGCCTAATGGCAGTATTTCTATCATCAATGAGCTTTCTTCCGCCAGAACGCGAGCCCCATTTTTGGTGCGTCGTTTTTGGTTTGGGAATATATATGGTTTCACCTTGAATATATTTTTGAATTTCAACAAGCAGCTTTTCGGGTAAAATAGCTGTTGCACTCACATATTTCATTTCTGACTGCCCCCTATTCATTAAATCAATGAAAATAAGGTGCAAAGCCAAAAATTAGAAATGATCTATGCTAAATTGGGCGATTTTCTATTGAATGTCCACCCCATGCAAAGTATCGCCTCCAATACTTGGCTTTGCATGAGATGCTGCGGTTTCTGGCAAACTACGCTTTATTGCCATTGCTTATCACCTCCTGGGATTTTCATCAGGCATTTTTCATTTGTTGTATAATTTCAATCATATATGATGTGGTTTGTCAGGGGAAGTGAGTTGTGGTTTGATTGGTACTGATTTCGGATATCCAGTCTAACTAAAATCTTCGCTTAGGAATACATTATAATGATTATATCGAGTTTCTAACGTATACCTATCATTCATGTTGTTCTGTAATTTGGAAATATGCTCATACAGCCAATCTTCATGTACATCCCTATTTTTGTATTCCTTTATACTTGTCTCATTAAAAATTTTATCTTTTTCATTGCTGCTCGCCTTGTATTTTATCAAGCATTGTACATCATTTGGGATGTCGCCTAATAAATAGCTTATGCCCTCTGCTGTTATATCTATTTCACTCAAAGTCTGATTGTAATTAACCTGCTTCACTAATTTTCCATTTAGCGTTTTGGGATTGGCTTTTACCTGTTCAATAAAATCCTTCGTGTTAAAAATCATGATGGTTTCCAAATGGTCATAGTAAGGGTTGCTTGCTTTTGTCTCTCTCCACATGCTTTGTTTTTCATACGCATAAATTCTACCTGTCTTCATATAGAAGTAGTAATGCTGATCAGCATAGAAAGCTTGTAGGCTATCAAGTCGAAGCAAACTATCATTATGACCTATATCTGAAGTTATTTTATAAACAGATGGTTCAATCGAATCAATTAAGAAAATATCACTATAATAAGGTTTCCCATACTCTACCCCTGAATTTGAGATGAAAAAAATGGCGTACTGATCATCTAGGGCATATATTTCAGATAAATGAGCCTCAACGTCATTAAGGCTATTGGTTTCCATCCATTTATTGCGATATTCGTCAGCTGGTATCACTGCAATTTTATTTGTACGTTTTTCATTGATCTCTATCCTATAAAATGCGATTACATTTTTGTTATCTTGCTGATCAAGCTCAGCTCCGTATATTACATTGCCTGTAGGTGAGATTGAGATTTTCGCTATTTGTTGAGGGATGGAATATATGGTTTCCTTTTTCCCTTTTTCGAGATTAATGTTACAGATTGCTAGTTTTCCTTGCTCTTGGGAATGACTGCAAGCTATGAATGATGGACTTACGATAGGCTTAAGTGGGATTATTAGAGGTATTTCAGCTCGTTCTTTTTGCATTATAAGTTCGCCCCCGATATATAAAATACGAGTGTGATTATATTAATAATATTACCACACTCGCGATTATCTTAATTATTCAATTAATTCCCAAATAAAATGAATGACCACGACTCTCTCTATACTTACCAGGTCGGTTGTCATCTGGTACTTTTCCGTGAAAATGGTACAAATAATCTGGATAACTCCCATGAATCTCCGGACCTCTAGTTACCTTGTAAAAGATTTTCTTAGCTAGACTTCTTGTCCTAGCAAAAGTATCTGAATCTTCCATTAAGCGAGCCTCTGCTTCCCCCTCACTGATACCAGGTCCAATAACGACTTTAGAATCACCTTCCTTTTTAAAGTAGTATCTATATGCTGCAAAATAGTCATATTTTTTATTTTGCCTTAATTGTTCGCTTACTTCTGATACTAAAACGTATGTCGCACCACCAATAACAATAGTCGCGGTTGTTATTAACAATGCTTCTAAAGCAGCTGTTAATCCTAAATCTAGTGGATAGACAAAAGCAAAGCTAGGAAAATTTTTATTAAAATCCTCTTTTTGGTTAAAATTATCGAGATTAATTATTTCTCCATTACTCTCGTTAATTAGTTTCCCCTCTAAAATACTAGTACCATCTTCTTCATTTTTAATTCCATCAAGAATAACCTCATATTCTGCTTCTTCTGTTTTAAAGGTAATTTTTTTTGTTTCCTTATCCATTGAAGCAATATAGTCTTCCCCATTCTCATGTACCATTGCTTCTGTTACGTAATCATCATTCCGTAAAACCTCAAAGTCCTTATCCTTTGCATATGTATAATTACTTAATGTAATTGTTAGTAACATACATAGAGATAAGAATGATAAAAAAGCTGTTTTACATCTTCTTACTATTTTTTTAAACAAAAATATTCCACCCCTTATTTTGAATTATATGTAAATATCAGAACAAAACTAATTATTTGTAAACTATATCCATTTATTTAATTTCACAATAAATTCCCCTTAAAATATTAGTTAGATTTATTTGTAGTTTGGAGCATAAAATAGAGTATATGTCTAGCCATAGTAATGAATATTATGTCTATAATATTGTGAGGATTGGTAAATACGAATAACATTTACTGGGTATTCTGCTGTTCACAAGTTACTCTTTGGTAAAACTAAAAACGGTACAACGAAATCAAATTTGAATACATCGTGAAACTGAAATAAGCAACAGAAGATGAAAAAACTGGATGATGGTTTTAGCAGATGACACCCTGTCCTTAGAGGAATACAGTTCATTAATTGATAAGGAAGAAAAACGTATGAAGAAGGTATACAGTGAATTTCAGGCTGAGGAAGTGGACCTTGGTGCCGACATGCTTGTGAGTGGGGATACTGCTGATATTAATAATGCCATCATACTTACAGCTACTAGCGTTTGTTTTTAATGTGTCATTCCCCCTTTCTGATTCCAGATCAATTATTTGATCCAGCTGAGCGGATTTTGTGACACCATTTCATTTTTTTCGTAGGCTTATGTACAAATACCCTCCAAGGTTAATAATGTACGAGGGAGTCACCAAACAGCTCATGAAAAACTTGATCTGAACAAAAAAACAGTCATCACAGAAAGATAAACTGTGACAACCGTTTGTAGTTTTGTGGAAAAGGATATCGTTTTAAAAAACAAGTAGACGATATAATTAAATTAAAAAATCGTAGATATATTTATGGTGGGGGTGGGTCGTGATGATTCAAATCCACATATTAACACTTCTATAAGCTTTATAGAAAACCATATTTGTTCTCTCTTTGTTTAAATGCTTCTTCCCCACCTTCTAGCAAACCTGCCACTTCCTTTCTTAGGTGATTATTCTCAATTGATCCTGATGTATAAACTATACTGTTATTAATAAAATCTGCGACAATAATCTGTTCAGCATCTGCATTTACTACAAGGTTAGCATTGTGTGTCGCTATAATAATTTGTCTTTTCTCTTTTGCTTTACGAAAAGCTGTTATTAACTCGTTAGAGATAAATCTATTATCTAAATTGTCTTCTGGTTGATCAAGTATAATTGGATAGTCTCCATCGGTTAAATATAATTTTAATATTACTGCACCTTTTTGACCAACGCTTAATTTTGATAGTTCAGTCCCATTAAAGAAAACATTAGTATCGAGACGGAAATAATCCTGTGTTAACCATTTGGATAATGGAGGCATCGAACATGACGCCTTCGGCATCAGGTTCGGCGGCGAGCACTTCGAGCATCCGGTCAAACAGCCCCGCTTATTCCCAGCGGCGGAATCATGTGTACACCGATTGCCACGGTCCGTAATATTCGGGCAAATCACACACGGCGCTCCCGAGCGGAACAACCAGAGCATCACATTTAGCATCCGCCGGTTGTCCTTTGCCGGGCGTCCGCCTTGTGGCTTCCATTCAGGCGGCAAGAAACCTTTAATTTGTTCCCATTGATCGTCGCGTAGTTCGTATCGTCTTCTCATATGAAAAGTTTACCAAATTCTTATGCCCGTTCATAGTTTGAAACACACTCTATCATAAGCAGAATTATAATCCCTGCCTTGATTCATTTATCTACTTGATTTTTAGAAATCACAGAAGATACTTCTTTAATCCAATTACTTCTCAGTTCTTTCCCAAATGATTCCTGGTAAACTTTTGCTTTAATCTGTATCATCTCTTTTGCTAAGCCTCCTTCTAATCCTTGAAGGATTTTTAAGTCTGCATCAGATAAAGGTTTGCTTTTGGGTGCAACATAATTACGATATATAGAAGTTTCCATACGCCAAGCGTAAAATTCTGCTGAGAACTGCTCCTTCATATTGTTTAACATCTGAATGCCTGGAACATCAAGGTCCCCAGAATAGTAAATAACGCAACTTGGGTTTGCTTCAAGACATTTTTCTATAAATACTTTAGAAGCAGTTCTTGCCTGTCCGATAGTACAAAGTAGAACTGGAAAATCTGATGGAAGTTGCTCTAATGAAAATTTGTTTAAATTAAGAAAATGAATGGTTTCATCAACTAGATAAGAAATGACAGACGGATTTTCGATAATATACAATGACGAATATTTTGGATATTGCTTCATCTCTTCGATTTCCCGTAAATTTAACGTACGAGGAGATGTGCCTTTAATTAGATGGGGTACAAAAACATGTGAAATCGAACTAAGATCATCGTCCAGAACGTCGAAATTCCTATAAATTTGACGTTCAAACAAATACTCTGGCATGACTGTCGTATCGTTATCAACATTTCCGCTTAGTTTTAGGCTTTGGCTATTTATATCATTAAGGGCACTCCATAATAATCTTCCTAATGCATTTGTTTTATCGAAGGCATGTGAATCCTCAGTAACATAAGCAGCGAACATAGGTAATCTAATTTTGCCAGTAGAGATTCCACGTTCTTTAAGCATCTCGTCTTTTCTCATGAGCAAATGCCATAAGGCACTCAAACATGTTAACAATTCTGAATAGGCATTCGTTTCTCTGTCAAAAACCGTTCTCAAAACCCTATAACCTTTGGCTTCTCCTTCCTTCAATCTTTGAAACCAGTTAAATGTCTTTTGAATAAAATTTTCAAGATCAGTATTTGAGATATTGAATTGGGTAATAAAATCTCGTTCTACTCGAACAAAAAGATTCGTCCAAGCCGATAGTCTTAAGTCTTTTTGTTCGCGTTTGGTGGAAAGTTGACAGCCGTAGTATAACTCCAACAATTCAAGCAGTGAAGCCGAGTATCCTGCTTCTATGGCCGCTTTTTCAAAGGCGGCGGCTGGGAAACGAGGTCCCTTGTAGCGAACGCCAAGAAAACCGCGTAGAGCTTTTTCCTCTTCTCCGGTGGGCCGCATTTGCACCGTGCCGAATGCCCCATAACTTTCAAACTTCTTACGATACAAGTCGAAAAGGCGGCCAAAGCCGCCGCTGCGCCGAAAAATCTCCACAAGTTGCCTGTTATCCTGCATTGCGGGAATGCTCCTCGATACTTTGCTCTAGCGATAGATGATGTTTTTCTTTGCCGTCCCAATAGTAACGTGCAACAGCGAGCACAGGGGAATCCACAGAGCGAAGAATTTGAGCAATGGAGAGTTCATCTACCGTTTCGTAACAGCCCCACAGCACCTGGGAGTTCATAATATAATCGAACTCAAAATCGTGTACGAGCTGGAACATCTGCGCAATATTTTCGCTGTCGATGCCCGCAAACGCTTCATCCAATGAAATGATACGTGGCGCATCAGGCGCGGCGTACGAATATTTGGCCGCTATCGCCGCAAACAAAGGCGAGTAGATGCTCATGGCCTTTTCCCCGCCGCTGAGCTCCCCGAACACCTTGTTCGTAAAGCGCTCCTCTGGAATACCCTTGCGCGTGATGAACATGTCAAAACGGAACCATCTACGATAATCCAGCGCATTCTTCATTTCTTCAAACATGGAGAAACTCGCGTCGTCCTTGCACTTTTTGCGTGCTTCATTGATTTTGGACATGAAGTGCAGGCGTACTTTTTCCTTTTGCGACGGCGTCAAATAGATGGACTCTTTAGATAAATACGACAGCAACTCCGTTGTCGAAATTTGGTCTTCTTCTTTGCTTGTGAGAGGAACCCATTCGAGCCGCATCTGGATGGTGCCCGTCACACGTTGCAGCATCACATTCGCGTCTTGTTCCCAACGCTTCGCGGCCCGCACTTTTTCATGGATCGCAGTACCGACAACATCAATGAGCACCTTTTCAAACAACTTCTGCTCCTCTTCCTGAATATGTTGTGAGATGAGCTTTAATTGATCATCCACATCACGGTGTACTTCACGCGGCGTGCTCTCCACATGCTGGGGCAAAAAGACCAGGAATTGCCGCGAGCAGTGCTGTTCAAGGATCTGCCAGGACGGGGCTTCCTTGTCTTTTGCCTGAATCTCAAGCTGGATCGTGCGACGCGACTGCTTTAGATTGTAATCCGCAAGTTCGCGCTGCGCGTGGCCTTCTGCATCTTTTAGCGCAGAAAGCACCACATCCGACGAAAGTGCCTTGCACGTTTCCTCCAGCGCCTTCACGACCTGGGAAGCACTCTGCGGAGGACATACAAAACAGAGAGACAGCTCCTCTTGATACAATTTCGTCCACGCATTCAAAAGCCTCAGCCGCTCTTCCATTTGCGGCTGTTCTTTCTCATGATTCTCAGCAAGTGTACGGATGTTAATTTCTGCTTCAGTAATTTGTTTTCTATAATTTTCCAATAGCTGGTCTGCCGTCTGGGCCGCCTTTCTTGCTTCCTCGATCTCCTGTTTCACGTCTGTATCACCGAGATCCTCAATCCGCTCGAGATACATCGCCTCCAGCGATTTGTTCCTGGCAATGCTCCGCTCAAGATCCGTTTTCTCATCGGTAAGTAATTCATAATAATCAACCAAACGTTCTTTCTCTGCTGTAAGGTCAGATAGCGATTTAATCTCAGCAAGCCACGCGGTGTGGGCCACGCGAAGCTCAGCGAGCATTTCCTTGTAGCGTGCAATATCGCAGAGTGCTTGTTGATAGCTGGCGTGCGTAAGCGGGAGCTCCAGTTCCTGCGCTACATAATGGAGCGCATTGCGCGCGACTTGGGTCTCGTTACGATACACACGCAGATCGTTTTGGAGCCGTTCCAATAAGGAGAGCTGGGCGACACGCTCCCGAGTCTTGTTTTCATGGCAGGCAAGGGAATCCTTTAGCCCCTCGAGAGACGGGAACATATCCCGCTCCATATGAAGCAGGCTCTGCTGCTTTTCCACGGAAAAGCATTTAGATTCCAGATTGTCTTTTTTGTGAATAAGTTCTTCACGTAACTTTTGCAGTTCTTTCAACCTGCGTGCCTGAATTTGTTCCCGCGCGGATTTTCCGATGTACGCATCCTCGTATCGAGGTGCCAGCCCCCCAACCATGCCGCTGCGGAATTCACCCGTTTCAAGCACATATCCTTCCTCATGGGGAACAATGGATATGGTTTGCAGCACGGCGCGGATGTCAGCCTCGGAGAGCCCGTTTATCGGCGTCGAGCGCATGTAAGTCAGCAGATTTTCTTCTTTATAAGAGCCTGTTTGTACTACGGTCATGGAAGCGGCAACCATCGAACGATCGCTTTCATGCACCACAAGGGCCGTTAGAAGGCCCGCGCGTGTAATAGCGCCTTCGATGGCTTCTTTCACGGACGGCTCTATGTTTTCCATAAATTCAACTGTTTCATAAAAATAAGCGGCGCGGATGTTCTGTGCGCGCAAACGCTCCATTTCAACCACCTCAGAAGCGGTAAGATCGGGCTCTATCTCCGTTTGCGCAGACAGCTCTTCCACCTTTGTTTCCGTTTCCTCTATTTGCTTTTGTAAAAGACCAATGGAGGCCGTAAGGTTTGCTCGCTCTTCTTGAAGTGCGCCGAGGCGCTTGTTGTACAAAACGTTTAACCAATCCGTAACTGCCGCAGGGGAGGAGTCATCCAGAAGGTCGCCAACCCCTTGCAGTATTTCCTTTGCTTCGAGAAGCTCGGTAGGCTGAACCTGAAATTGTTGTGCACCTTCTGCCCATTCTATAACGGCGTGTTCGACCGAGGCGGCACATTCGGCAATTCCTTTCTCCAAGGCACGAATCTCTGCCTCGATTCCTTCTTCGTGTTCTTCTTCGACCGCCACATGTCGCTGCATCCGATCCTCGTGTTCGAGGCGAGATTGCAAGGAACGAAGTTGACTCGCAATGTCCTGCACCTTGCCGTGATGCCCCTGAAGGGTTTCTTGCCAATTTTTAAATCCCGCGTCTGAGAAACTTTCGAGACTGGATTCGAAGTGCTGACTCAAGGCGGTGTGGGGCAAGAAATAGGCCTCATCCGCTAGCGACTCCATCTCCGAAAGCGCATCCTCGCGGCTTTGAGCAGCTTTGTATTCCTCTCCTTCACTTCGCTTGATTCGATCTTCCACCTGGCGTTGTTGTCCTTTATTCTTCTCCATGGCTTCGGCCTTATCTCGCAGTTTGTTCTCTGATTCCTGCAGGGCATCCTTTACCTTACCTAACTCTTCCTCCAGTGTAAAGAGGGGGTGATCTTGCAGGGAGACGATTTTTCTCTGGAGGGTCTCTTTGATATTGGATTGTTCCGTCCATTGCCGCTCTAGATTTGTTTTGGTTACCAATGCCGCAGCTTCGGCGGTTTTATAATCCTTCATGCGCTTCATAGATTCATTAAACCGCTTCTCGCTGGATACGAGATATCTCGCCTTTTCATATAGAGAGAGCTGGTTGTATGTATCGTACGCGTCCGCCAACATCGTAAGGAAACCGAGTTCCCGGCCAAAACGAGTCTTCTTTTCTTGCAGGCTATCCATGCTCTCCAACGCCGAGGAGAGCGGGGCCAATTCATATTGCGACAATTCTGGAAGAGCATCGGAGAGAACGTTGGACACCTCGCTCGCTTTCACAGCATTGGAGAGCTTCGGACTTCGGAGCTGGAGCAGCACGCCGATCAGTTCTTTGAATTCCTGCGTGGTTTTAAACCGATAGATTTCTTGATTCACGATCTCCACGTAACGCTGCTGGCTATCGGTAACTTCTCCGTCCCCGCCAATGCGGTCTGCCAAGTCCCCCTTGGTAAGAGGAAACTTTTTGGCTTCCCCGCTTACAATCTTTTCATCATACAACTGAATGTCATACCCAATGCGCTTGTTGCGGAGAATGAAATACCACGTGCGCATGGTGTTGTCGCTTTCCCGCCGTTTTCCATTCAAGCCGATGCCAACGGTTACAAAGGTGTTTCCTTTGCGGTACTCTATGTAGAGATATCCTGTGCCTTCCTCGCGCTTTGATACATGCTTATTGCCGAGCAAAAGATCGATCATCCGCCGATCTTGCGAGCCGAATGGGTCAAGTCGCGACGGTCGCTTATCGCCGTCGAGCAAAAATGGCACTGCCATGGTAGTGGATACCGATTTACCAGAGCCGTTGGCACCGCGGACAAAAAGGCGCCCATTGCTAAACTCAAAAACCGTGTCACCGTGATACCAGAAATTTATGAGACCGAAGCGATTCAAATGAAACGTGCTCATCGCCTATCACCTCCGTTTATATAGATTGAGATACGTATTCTCCTGTAACGCGGCCCGCAGCGGAATAAAATACAACCTGCTTGTCCGTAAGCGCATCCGCCATATGAAAGTAAGACATATACTCCATAACTTCTCTCCAAATGACGGTGACAGGCCGTTCCGTAAACGATTTGGTCCACCCATGGCTATGCAGATCTTTGATCTCTTGAAACCATTTGATCGCCTCATATTCCGAACATAGAACACGGCCGTTATGGTCAAGAGCTACTTCTTGGCTGTTTACCTTATCCCAAATGAGGGTTGCATATTGCACGGCTGCATTTGAAATCTGATCATCTTTGGGATAATAGTCACCGTAACGGTTTTCTGCATGGGTGAGCATCGTCGTACGATGGTACCGTTCGAGGTGCCAATATTCAAACGGTCCTGAAATCATTTCGTTCAGTCTCTCTAGCTCTTCCCTCTCTTCCAGAAGCTTGACTTCCTCTGCTAACAGTTCGTCATCATATACGGCCGATTCTAAAAAGAATCTGCGCAGGAGCCGTTGTCTCGGGGTTGTGCCATTGGCAATCTCTTTCACAATGTACTCTTCCAACTGACTACGATTTTGGATTTTGCTGAGATCAAAGAAGTAAAGCGGTGCGAAGTGACGAAAATAAGGCGTGGTCTGAAACAAAACATCATACCTTTCATCGTCTCGAAACCCGTCGATGTCACGGTCCACGACATAGACGAGCCTCAATTTCACGCAATGCTGCAGAACATCTGCAAAGGCCCTACGGTGCGAACGTTCCTCCCAGGCGAAAGGAACGGCTTCTTCAGGATAATACATACGGATGGCATCACAAGCGTTATGCAGCGTAAACTGCTTGTCTTCCCCGTTGTCTTCCAAGAAAGCAAGGAAGCAGCAAAAAAACAAATAGTGGAGCGACGTCGTAAAGTCGCTAATGCCCATAAACGGCTTTGTCGAGACGGGAATTTTCTCTAGTTTGATAAACTCATTACGCAGGAGTAAACGATAACCGAAGTATTCGCGCACCATGTCGGCAATTTCCGCTTTTCGAGCGAGAATCTGAAAATACAGGTCCGCCTGCGTGTCCCGATGAATCCAGTGGTAATGAAACAGGGCTTCAATGCATTCCTGAAGCACCAACCGATCTTTACCCATGCTGTTCCTCCATAAATACGAATTCGTAATCATTCATCGTCAGTGTACCATCAGTGGAACGCAGGCGAATACGCTTGCTGGAACGTAACCTAAGATAAAATCGGCGCCCGTCTTCCGTTCGGCTTTTTAAGCCTTTTGTAATCATGGCTTGTCCCAACAACTCAAGTAGCAGATCTCGCACTTCGGGATACACGACACCGATCTCATCCAGCGTAATTTTTCCGTCCTTGATCAGGCTGTTGAATTGCTCTTGCACCATCCGCGTTTTCTCTAGATGTTCCTGAACCAGAGACATCTGTGCTAAGGGATCTTCGTATACAGGCAGTTTGGTGCGTCCGTTGCGGTTCCCAGGCGTCTTTTTGTTGAGTGGCTGTTCGAATGGAACACATTCCCACACGTGCTTAGTGTTATCATCCTCAGATTTACGTGGGACTAAGAAATGTTTTGTGGTGGAAACGCCAAACATCGCGCCAGCAATAACATGACAGTCCCGCAAGTCCGAAGTGTTCGCAAAAATACGGGCCAGTTCCAAATAGTCATTCTTGCGGCTTTTAAAGTAGTTGAATTTATCGCTGATCTGATCTGCAATCCGTACAATTTTTTGGATGGTGCCGCGGGTTTGCTCGATGAGAAATCGGGAACTCGCTTTGCGGCCATTGATCTCCACGAACCACCCTTTAAAACCGAGCCATTCTGCCCTTCTTCGCTCGGAGGCAAGCTCCACCTCAAACTTATCATCAATCTGCTGCTCCGCTTCGTAAGAAACAATCGCGGAAATAATGTGCTCGATCTCACTTTCATCGATGAACCCGAGGCGCTCCTCGATCAAATCTTTCTTCTCCATAATGCCGACCACAAAGTCGCTTAACAGACATACAAATTTTTCTTTGTACGGCAAAAATGACTCCGTGCGGATCAGGCGTTCATATGGTTCGCTGTTTACGTGTGACAAAAAGTCGGCGGTACCGTTGCGAAGGGCTTCAAATCGGGACATGAGGTCCCGCCAGATGTTGCGGATATCGCCCAACGTCCCATTGTCCGAAGGTCTCCACCTGCGAAGTTTGGTCAGGTCCTCTAAAATATGGTCCGCCAAAACGCGCTCGAACGATCCACCGCGGATCGCCTGCAGATTATGCTGCATCTCCTCAAGCGTACGTTCGAGTGAAATGGTATATTGCGTGACCTCATAATAATTCTTGCGTTTATAAAAATCCTCGATGCGTTGTGCATGGGATTCGTCTTGATGGACGATCAGGTTGTTCCATTTCACGAGCGCCTTGAGGTCTTCTTCCAATTCTTTCTCGGAGTAATCCTTAAAGTGAGGGCCAAACTGCTCTGACGTTACTAATTCTTGATACACATCATCCAGGAACATATAAGAGTTGTATTCCTGACGGTACTTCTGATAGAAAACGTAGCAGATTGGACGGTATCTTTCTGCTTTAGGAACAACAAGATATGTCGCCTCTTTTACGGAATTTAATAGAAGGCTCATTCGGCAATCTCCTTTCTAAGACTGATATGTATGTATCTACTCTGGAATCTTAGGATCAGAAACATTTTCGCCACTTCAAAAAACACCAAACCACTCCAGCTTTATTAATAGCCCATAGAGACAGATATTTGTCATGGAATGTATATTCTTATGATTTTTTATTGTTAAGTAAAGCAGTCACAACTGATACGCTAAGGAGGGCGATACAGTAGCAGCGCCGGATAATTCAAATTGCAACATTCTGAGAACCCCTTCAATTGATATCAAACTTTTCCGACAACAATTTAATGGTGGTTAGGATATTTCTAGGGTGTGTTTTCAAAGCCTAAGCCAACCAAATCATAGCCGAGGCGAGCTTTAAGAAAGTGACAAAGGTACGAGGCAATTTATCGTACCGGGTCGTCAGTCGGCGATTATGCTTCAGCTTGTTGAACAAGCACTCGACCAAGTGACGCTCTTTGAACAGCCGCCCATCGGTTAGACGTTTGGACGGTGCGATGCTTGCAACTGGGAATGACCACATGCGCCTACTTCTCTTCCAGCAGTGCGAAGATCTTGTTTGTGTCATATCCGTAGTCTGCCATAACGTTCTTGCCTTCGACATCCATCTTTTACAGGATCTCATAGCCCGTTACGTAGTCGTTCACGTTGCCGGCGTTCCTTCCTATTTCAACGGGTAGCCGAGTGCGTCCACGACCGCGTGGACTTTGGAGGCTAAGCCTCCCAGTGAAATTCCGATCGCTTGGAATTGCTGCCTCTTTTTGCTTTGGCCCCGTGCTGGTGAACCCGGATGATGGAGGCATCGATCATGACGCTTTCGGCATCCGGTTCAGCGTCCCGTACTTCGAGCCGGTCGAGCAGGCCCGCTTGTTCCCAGCGGCGGAACCGCATATACACGGAATGCCACGCTCCATAATAGTCGGGCAGATCCCGCAATGCTGCTTCCGAGCGGACCACACAAAGTATCGCATTCAGCATCTGGCGATTGTCCTTCGCCGGACGTCTGCCTTGTGCCTTCCGCTCAGGTGGCAAGAGGTCTTTAAGCTTTTCACATTGGTCGGCGCGTAGTTCGTATCGTCTCCCCATATGAAAAGTTTACCAAATTTTAAGACGCATTCAAAGTCTGAAAACACGCCCTAGCGACAACCAGCGAGACGAATCAATCGATGCTCAAAATCGAGCCATTGAGGAGTATGCCAAACTAAACAACTTCGAAATCGTAAAGGTCTACGCAGATCGAGCCAAAAGTGCTACATCGGACAAGCAACCTGAATTTCAAAAAATGATTCATGATAGCGCACTCAACCTGTTTGAATACGTAATCGTCCACAAGCTAGACCGCTTCAGACGCGACAGGTACGACAATAGCCACTATAAAAGAAAACTAAGACAGAATGGCGTACGAGTTCTGAGTGTGACAGAAAACCTGGATGACTCACCTGAGAGTATTATGCTTGAATTTGTTATCGAAGGAATGGCGGCATACTGCAGCAAAAACCTAACCCGAGAAGTGATGAAAGGCATAAAAGAAAATGCCTTTCAATACAAGCATACAGGCGGTCTCTCTCCCCTCGGTTACGACGTCGATCCAGTCTCCAAACAGTACGTCATTAACGAGACAGAAGCTGCTCAAGTTAAAATGATCTTTCTATGTAACTGGATGGGTACGGGTACAACAAAATCATCGATGCACCAACGCCAAAGGCTACAAAATAAAGCTGGGAAAACCTTTCGGCAAGAATAGCATTCATGACATCCTGCGAAATGAAAAGTACTCCGGCGTGTATGTTTTCAACAAGACCGCGAGCAAGAACGCTTTCGGCAAGCGTAATGGACATGCCATAAAAGACGATGAGGATGTGGTCCGCGTCCCAGACGGAATGCCAGCCCTCATCTCCCCCGAAGATTACCAGAAAGTCTTTGAAAAAATGAAAGCCAACAAGCGTTCTCCAGCAGCGTACGAGGCAACAGAAACCTATCTCCTCAGCGGCCTGATCGTCTGCGGCGAATGCCTTGAGAAACACGATCACTAGTTCGCTATGATGGATGGACAACTCCCACCCCTTCGACAGAAACAAAATAACGTACGTGACATACCGGAGTGGCAATCGAGACAACAAAAAGAACTGTGACAACAAGGAATTGCGAAGAGAGCACATCGAAAACTTCGTGATTTCCGAACTACACGCCCAGATTTTCAATGACGATGTGATCCCCCATCTAGTCGAGCAGTTGAACGAGCATTAGAACTCGCTAAATACTGAGCGGCAGGAAGATCTGTCGGTACTAAAAGCAAACTCCAGGAAGTCAACAAACAGCTCGACAACATCGTTTCGGCAGTTGCCCAAGGCTTCACTCAAGCGACGTTCATGGAAAAAATGACGGAACTAGAGGAGCAGAGAAACCATCTGGAGTTTAACATCAAAGAACTCGATCTGAATAACAAAAAAACAGTCATCACGGAGGACATCCTGCGACAACTGTTTGGCATGTTCAAGACTTATGTAACTGAGAAAATTGTGGATTTGTTAGGTGGAGGCGGGGGGATTCGAACCCCCGTCCGAAAACAGCGATACATGAGCATCTCCGAGCGCAGTCACTCATTTATGTTTCGGTAGTGGATTCGCGGAGTGACGCGCTGACCCGCTACCTAGTCTGATTGATCTTCTTCCATCAGCTCCAGACGGAAGCCTCAGGCGTATCCCACTAAGAGTGAGTGCTAGTCACGCCACATGGGCGATGGAGTGGTAGCACCTAGCTGAGATTAGGCAGCTAGAGAAAGTTGTTTGTTGCCAGTTAATGGCTTTCCGCGTTGTTGACGAGGTCCGCAGCCCCCCGGCTCGCTTCTCATGCTCTACCATCCCCGTCGAATCCAAAACGCCCCCAGGATAGAAAGAGCAAAGAAAACTTATTCAGTTTTTCTTTACTACACAGCCTCATATAAAATAAATGGCTTGCAACGATGTCTCGAATCGTCCATCGTTGTACACCTATACTACCACAGTTTACGTAAAAATCTCAATGTGAGTTACTGGCAGAGTTGGAAGAACTGCCGCCTGAAGCCGTTCTTTTCCTCTAATATTTCTGACGGTCTCTCAGCGCTCTCGCAACCTCGCGTTGGGCATCCTTTTTCTTCAGGTCCTCACGCTTGTCATAATTCTTTTTCCCACGGACAACAGCAAGCTCAAGCTTTGCCCAGCCGTTTTTTAAATAAATGCTAAGCGGAACAAGGGAATATCCCTGTTCACGAATCAAGCTGTTCAATTTCAGAATCTCCAAACGCTTCATTAACAAACGGCGATTGCGTTCAGGTTCATGATTGAATCGATTGCCTTGATCGTAAGGGCTAATATGCACGTTATACAAGATTAGCTCTCCATTAACAATACGAGCAAAACTATCCTTCAGCTGCACTCGTCCGCCTCGAATCGACTTGATTTCCGTACCGGTTAGCTCGATACCTGCCTCCATCACTTCTTCAATGTGATAATCATGTCGGGCTTTTCTGTTTTGGACTACAGTTTTTGTTCCTTTTTTAGAAACGGTCACGGAAATCACCTCATCTGAGCAAGAGTAGTGCCTTTAATTTTAACAAAAATAAGACAAGAAGGCAATGCTTTGTACTCCATTGCCTTCTTGCGACTCTTCTAGGATTATCTCCGCTTACGCTTCGCTTGTTTTACCACGGATTTTCGTTTTTTCTTTTGCTTGGAGCTTACAAAATCCTCCCAAAAGCCCTTTTGTTTGGTTTCCACTGCTTCCTGATTTTCTTGGCCTGGAAGTGAGATAAACCGTCCCGTTCCTGTTTTACCAGTTGAACGGCGTTGAGCATCTTTTCCACGGGTATTCTGATCGCCTTGATTTCGTTCCTGCTTACGCTTCCGTTTCGCAGCCGCCGGACCCGTATCTTTATAAGACTTCGAACGACGCTGTTTTCGATTGCCACCGCGATCTTTGTCTCGGCCATTACCATTAATCACTTTTGCCTGACGAGATCTGTTAAATCGCAGCTCACTTGGTTTTTTCATACCTACGATTTCAAAGTCAATGGTACGCTCGTCAACATTAACAGTAGTTACACGGACCAATACCTCATCGCCAATGCGATACTGCTTACCTGTACGTTCTCCGATCAAAGCGTACATTTTTTCATGGTAATTATAATAGTCATCTGTTAGATAGCTAACGTGGACTAATCCCTCAATCGTGTTTGGCAGCTCTACAAAGATACCGAAGGAGGTGACACTTGAAATCACGCCCTCGAACTCTTCGCCAATATGCTGTAGCATGTACTCTGCTTTTTTCAGATCGTCTGTTTCGCGCTCGGCATCTACCGCTACGCGTTCTCGTTGTGAAGTATGTTCTGCGATGATTGGCATTTCAGCAGTCCAATATGCCTCTTCCTTCGCATCAAGCTGTTTTTTCTCCAACCATAAACGAATCATTCGGTGCACAATTAAATCCGGATAACGGCGAATAGGCGAAGTAAAATGCGTATAGTAATCGGTAGATAGCCCAAAGTGTCCCATACTTTCCGCATCGTAACGTGCCTGCTTCATGGAACGAAGCAATACCGTACTAATAATGACTTCTTCTGGTGTCCCCTTGATTTCCTCTAACAGCTGCTGTAACGCTTTTGGATGGACCGACGTTCCCTTGCCTCGCACGCTGTATCCAAAGCTAGTGATGAACTCCATGAAGTTTTGTAGCTTTTCTTCCTTTGGGTCTTCATGAATCCGGTAAATAAAAGGACGCTTCAGCTTATGGAAGTGTTCTGCAACTGTTTCATTGGCTGCGAGCATGAACTCTTCAATGATTTGCTCAGCTATGGAGCGCGTGCGGAAGCCGATATCGGTTGGTGTTCCTTCAGCGTCTACATAAATCTTAGCCTCACGGAAATCAAAATCGATAGCCCCGCGCTGCATCCGTTTTTTACGCAATTTGAGACAAAGTTCTTCCATGCTTTCAAACATCGGGACTAATTCCTGATATTTCTCACGTAACTCCTGATCCTGATCCTGTAAAATACTACGCACATCTGCATATGTCATTCGCTCGTTGGTTCGAATCACACTTAAATAGATATCATACGAAACAACATTAGCCCCTGCATCAAATTCCATATCACAGGTAATCGTTAACCGATCCACTTTTGGATTTAAGCTACAAATACCGTTTGATAACCGGTGTGGGATCATCGGAATGACTCGATCCACAAGATACACGCTTGTACCACGTCTGTATGCTTCCTGATCTAGCGCTGATTTTCCTTTTACATAATAGCTAACATCAGCAATGTGAACGCCTAGACGCACATTCCCGTTCTCTAATTGCTCCAGAGAAACGGCATCGTCCAAATCCTTTGCATCTGCTCCATCAATAGTGACCATCATGCGCTCACGCAGGTCGCGTCTACCTTTTATCTCTTCATCCGAAATTCTATCAGGAGCCGCTTCGGCTTCTGATAGAACATCATCGGGAAAGCCCTCTGGTAAGTTAAACTTTCTAATAATCGAAAGGATATCCACCCCAGGATCGTTTTTATGCCCTAGAATCTCGGTTATTTCACCTTCAGGGTTTCCTCTACCCTCTGCATACTTAACGATCTGTACAACCACTTTATGGCCGTCTACAGCCCCATTTACTGCTTGCTGTGGGATAAAGATATCTTTGCCAATCCGCTTGTCATCTGGAATAACAAAGCCATAGTGGCGCTCATCCTGATAGGTTCCGACAATCGTATTGGTGCTACGTTCCACTATCCGAACGATTTTACCCTCCAGCCGACTTCCGAATGCTTCTTTTTCCACTCGAACTAATACCGTATCCCCGTGCATTGCTCCCTGCATATCATTCGAGTGCACATACACATCCTCTTCGCCTTGAGTCTCAGGAATGACAAAGCCAAACCCTTTAGGATGGTTTTGTAGCCTACCGCGAATCAAATTCATTTTTTCTGGAATCCCATAGCGGTTAGCGCGTGTACGTACAACTTCCCCATTATCCTCAAGCTGATTCAAGGTTTTTACTAGTTGCTTAAAATCGTTCGAGCCCTGTAAGCCAAACGCTTCTTCTAGTTCATGTATTGTCATCGGATGATACGCCTGTTCCCTCATAAAGGAAAGGATATCTATATCTTTCATGTAAAAGCTCCTTTTTTCTTGATTATGTTTTAGTATGCCAAGTTATGTTCAACACAAAACATGTTCTTATTTCGTAACTTTCCTTACTATTGTACCCGTCATTTATTTCTTTGTACCATCATATGTAGAAATGCGTACAAAAAAAGACAGCAACACAAAAGCGTCTGCTGTCTTTTTACCATTTACTTTGCTTGAAGGAAGAATGCCAGCAAGATAGCGGATAGCATAAATAATACAGCGAGAACCACTGTGATTTTACCTAAAACAGCATCCATTCCTCTTGCTTTCTGTTTACCAACAAGTTGTTCAGCCCCACCGCTAATTGCACCAGAAAGACCGGCGCTTTTACCGGATTGCAGAAGAACGACAAGAATTAAACCGATAGCGGAAACTATTAAGAAAATCTTTGCAAGTAAAGCTAGCATAATATTTCACCTCGTTACAATGTAAGTACAACCGACCCTTCATTGTCTATAATCTTTACTTTACCACAATTAAAAGGGAACAACAACTTGCTGAAACATCCTTTCCATACACTTCCAGACAATGGATTCCCTATACAAAAAATTGCCAAGGTTTTATAATGATAAATGTCAGACTTTTTTAGATTAATCAATTTATTTCACTTTTAATCTTTACCTTTTTTACCGATAAAAGCGCTTACTTTATCCATCATTTTGAATATGTTTCTATAATAAGGTAAGAAAACATAAGTTCTTTAAATATTGTCAGAATTGTGTACATTGTGAACTAGTGTGTCACTTTCCTTGCAAGTACACTGCTTTTCCCGTAAAATGCAAGTAGGTTTCATTCTTATATCTAGTATCTAGGAGGTTCCTTTCGCATGGCTGGTTCAAACTTTAAGAAAGACGTGAATCAAAACGACGTAGTTGACTCGGCGAAAGCATTTGGGTTCTCTTTTGGTATCTTGTTCCTCGTTTTCGTACTGTTCCTCGTGGCCTCTATTATTTATCCGCCTAAACATGGCGAAGAAGCAAAGGGCGGCGGAGCTGGTGGAACTACCAATATCAATGCTGAACAAATCGTTAAACAAAGTTGTACATCCTGTCACGGTCAAAACTTGGAAGGTATGGTAGGCCCTGCACTTGCTAACATCGGCTCACAGCTTGATGAAAAAGCGATAAGTGATGTCATCAAAAACGGTAAAGGTTCTATGCCAAAAGGTATTCTTAAAGATGCAAAGGAAATATCAGCAGTATCTAAATGGTTGTCTGAAAAGAAATAATTCATTTACTCTTCCGAACACATCAAAAATATATCAGACGAACGCCTTACCTGATATAGTCAAAAGCTCTGATCGTCCAAATGACGTCAGAGCTTCTTTGTTTTTGTAAGAGATGATGGCGATGATGCATCTCTACCAAGGCATATCACTCCTGCGCAATCAATGCTCCTAAGGCTGGATGCGGCAGCTTTAGATGAGACGGAATTTCCTCACCTTCGCTCACTTCCTCATACTCTCCAGCACACTTTTTAAGCCTTGTTCTACTTCTTCATTATAAAAAAAAGACACCCTTGCAAAATGAAGTGCACCCCTTAAAG
>NZ_LSSO01000188.1:0-18040 GCF_001645205.1 Brevibacillus sp. SKDU10
TTGAAAGAACAATTCTTTCACATGTTCCTCAGTAGCTCAATGGTGGAGCAACCGGCTGTTAACCGGTAGGCTGGCGGTTCGAGTCCGTCCTGAGGAGCCATGCTCCTGTAGCTCAGTCGGTAGAGCGCTTCCATGGTAAGGAAGAGGTCGCAGGTTCGATTCCTGTCGGGAGCACCATAGCATATTGGCCCGTTGGTGAAGCGGTTTAACACAGCAGCCTTTCACGCTGTCATACAGGGGTTCGAATCCCCTACGGGTCACCATTTATCTGGAGGATTAGCTCAGCTGGGAGAGCATCTGCCTTACAAGCAGAGGGTCGGCGGTTCGATCCCGTCATCCTCCACCATTTTACTTTTATATTGTCGCGGGGTGGAGCAGTTCGGTAGCTCGTCGGGCTCATAACCCGAAGGTCGCAGGTTCAAATCCTGTCCCCGCAACCAAAGTATGGAGCTGTGGTGAAGTTGGAGTTCACGCCGGTCTGTCACACCGGAGGTCGCGGGTTCGAGTCCCGTCAGCTCCGCCATCTTTTAAAAAGATGATAGTATGAAATAGCATATTTGCCGGTGTAGCTCAATTGGTAGAGCACCTGACTTGTAATCAGGGGGTTGTGGGTTCAAGTCCTATCGCCGGCACCACTTATACATGGGGAGATAGTGAAGTGGCTAAACACGGCAGACTGTAAATCTGCTCCCTCAGGGTTCGGCGGTTCGAATCCGTCTCTCCCCACCATGTATGAGCCATTAGCTCAGTTGGTAGAGCATCTGACTTTTAATCAGAGGGTCGAAGGTTCGAGTCCTTCATGGCTCACCATTTTTTTATGCGGACGTAGCTCAATTGGTAGAGCGTCGCCTTGCCAAGGCGAAGGTCGCGGGTTCGAGACCCGTCGTCCGCTCCATATATGTGCCCTTAGCTCAGCTGGATAGAGCGTTTGACTACGAATCAAAAGGTCGGGAGTTCGAATCTCTCAGGGCACGCCATATTTATTACATATATCGGGAAGTAGCTCAGCTTGGTAGAGTACTTGGTTTGGGACCAAGGTGTCGCAGGTTCGAATCCTGTCTTCCCGACATTTTTATTTTGCCGGGGTGGCGGAATAGGCAGACGCAACAGACTTAAAATCTGTCGGGAGTAATCCCGTACCGGTTCAAGTCCGGTCCTCGGCACCAATATAATGTGCGGGTGTAGTTCAATGGTAGAACTCCAGCCTTCCAAGCTGGTCGCGTGGGTTCGATTCCCATCACCCGCTCCATTGAAATAAGAGATGACCATAAGAAAAGAGTGCCCTTAAAAGGGCACTCTTTTCTTATATAGTGGGCAATTAACCTAACTAATGACAGATGATCAAAATTAATATCAACGAATTTATTGAGTGGAAAATGCTGATTACTAACGAGTTCTTAGATATTAGATCATTGAAATAAAAGCACATCATTTCCAGCTGTAAAAGAAAGAAGCTGAGGATGATGTGCTTTTATAGAATGATTATGCATAAACTAAAGCAAATTATCCATTTTATGCATTGATTTGAGATCATCCATTTTATCTAGTGGTAATGGCAAAAGACTTCTTTATTATTGAGATTGCATAGGTAAGCGAATAAAAAAACGTGTAGATGTACGATTCGATTCACAATAAATACTGCCACTATGTTTTTCAATAATGTTTTTGCAGATCGATAATCCGATACCAGTGTTGTCGTTTTTAGTGGAAAAGAAGGGTTGGAAAAGCTTCTCTACAAGGTCCTGAGGTATTTCTTCTCCATTGTTTTCGACCATGATAGTGAGACTATCTGTATGTCTGTATGTAGATACCTGTACATGCTTGTACGCGTTTGAACTAACGGCATCAATAGCATTGTTTAATAAGTGAATGAGTACCTGAGACAAGCCTTCCTTGTAGCAATATAAATCACAAGGTTCTATACGCATAATTAATGTAACATTCTCAGCATGCAAACGAGGTGTTAACAATATTTCCACCTCATGAAGTAAATCAGTCAATGAAACCTTTTTATATATTTCATCTAATATAGGTTTCTTGCAAAAGCTTAGAAAGCCTGTAATTTGCCGATGAAAGCTATCAAATTCATGTAAGACGACCTGTACATAATTCTCCAAAACATGGTTTCCATCTGTACTTTCTAAAATTAATTTAAGAAAGCCTTCTATCGCACAAAGTGGGTTTCTTAACTCGTGAGCCATATTAGCTGCAATCTTATCAAGCATTTCTAATTTATCATTGTGCAAATAAGAAATGGTTTCTTCCTTTTCACTTAATTCATCTTGTACCAAATCCTCATAGTTTTGCACAGCTTGGTATAAGGCTTCATCAATCAATATCTTTAATCTTTTTTCCATTAAGGAGAGCTCTTGAGAAGAAATGAAATGGAGTGGTATATTTGCTTGGATTTCACCCATATATACATGATAGAGTATTTGAAATGTTTTTAAGGCTAAGGACAAAGGAAGCTTTTCAGACCAAAACCAGTTGCCTATTTCATATGAGGATTCCCGGATGTCTTCTTCATAAGCATCACGCATAAGTAAGAGTGAGATTAGGTAGCAAGGTTTCTCAGCCAATTTTCTAGGCAATGTTACCCGATAGGGATGAAAGAGATCTTCTAACTCATCTAACCATTTATCCGTAATTGTAGGGACTAGCGTTACTAAAAATTTGGAAATTTGCTCATATGTGAGCAATGTAACATCGACCATTACACCTTCACCCTCCTTCATCCTAATCAAGAATACAATTATTTTCAAGCAAAAAATACCCAATTCGTCATAAAATCGTAAGTCAAATTCCGACAAAAGTGAGAGACTTGCGTAAAATGAAGTCAGGTGGTATAACGTTGGCATGTGAGAGAAATGGAAGGAGAAACTAGAATAAAGAATGGGCAAATAACGTAATGATAGTAATAATAGTAAAAAGGAAAAGTGCGAGTCAGATTCGACATTGATCTGCGTGACATCATGTGATGGAGATAACCTCGAATGAAAATGACACTGCTACTGCTGCTCACACTAAATGGGGAGAAACCATGGAAACAAATACTCTAGTCGCTTTATTTCATATTTTTATTATCGATGTGGTTCTAAGTGGAGACAATGCTGTTGTTATCGGGATGGCCTGTCGTGGGCTTTCGCCGATTGATCGAAAGAAAGCAATTCTGTATGGTACGTTAGGTGCTATCATCTTGCGTGTATTACTTACGATTGTGGCTACTTGGATGCTTGCTATTCCTCTGGTAAAAGCAGTGGGAGGAATTATGCTACTCTACATCTCGCTTAAATTGTTAAGAGGAGATGAAGACACAAACGAGGTACAAGTTAGCAAAAGCAGTGGACAGGCAATCAAAACGATTATTTTGGCCGATTTTATTATGAGTTTAGATAATGTATTAGCTGTAGGTGGTGCTGCCGGTGGCGATGTTATCTTAGTGGTGATCGGTCTTGCTTTGAGTATTCCCTTATTGATGTTTGGAAGCAATCTAATTGCTAATCTGCTGGAGCGTTATCCTATCCTTTTATATGTAGGGACAGGTATTCTGGCTTATACAGCTGCTCATATGTTTTTGGAGGACCCTTTTGTCCACGAGAGAATAGCCTCTTATCTTGCTATTCCTAATCAGGCTATTGCTGGTATTATTGTCATAGTCGTATTATTGCTTGGAAAATGGCGTAGTAATCGAATATAGAAGGACAGGCTAGGAGTGTTTGTTATCCTAGCCTGTTTTTTTTGTGCATAAAGAGTAGTGTATGCTGTGTAACATTCATTTTTCATTTGGAAGTCACGGGAAAATTTTGATCTTTTGTAAGCATAAATTAAGGTTTGAAATACCTGAACTACTAAAAATAGAAAAATAGCCCCAGATCATTGCCTGTAGTCATTTATTCCAGGAAATCGAACATATAGATGGTTAGTATCACGATGGACAAGTTGATCTTTACCCAACCTAATAGGGAAACACCTTCGATACTTTTTGAGGGAAATGGTGATACTAACAAAGATTTTGCAAAAAAATAATCGAGAAAAGTGAAAAGGAGGCAAGTTCATTGAATGTAGCTATGCTCACCCTATGGGGAATATGGGATAAGATTTATCACTGCTGCAGAAGACTACATTATATTCAACGAGAACAGAATATTTTTCGCTATACTATCCTTCCATACAGGGGAGAAAAGCTGGAAACGAAAAATGGCTATGTAATTCAAAAGGGAGATCTGGTTATCCGGTTGCATATCCATAATTATTTGTTAGCTAAACGTAGCAAAGGAATACACAGTGATGTACAAATTGGATTAGCGTTAGCTCGTGAAGTCAAAAGGTCTTTGCCTCAATTAGCGAATGTGGTGAAGTCTCATCCAAAGGAGCGAGAGATTAAAGGTATTGTGGGTACAACATTGTTATTTAAAGGCAGTGAACAACTCGGATTTTCTATATCTCCTGTTCCAGACATTTGGTATTTTCGATTTAAACGCTGGTACCTCACTTTATTAAAAATAATGATGCATCCAAGTGGAAGAAAGGCACCTACTTCAATGGAGCCGCTAACACGTGTATATATGGCAAAGGAAGAATTGCTCGACCGATTTTAACCCATAGAGGCTTGCCAATCATTGTATGAGCCATAATTTACTTTTTCTAATTCCTACAGGATAGCTAAATGTTCATGTTAGAAAACATAGCAGGTTGGGGAAAACTGCTAGTTTGAAATGAACGATTTTGTACCATTCTACCTCTTAGAAATGACGAAATGGAATAACGAAAGCATCTGTTCAACTAAAAGGATATAACAGGATTTTTTAGTAATACTAAAATTTCCATAAAAGGAAAAGGATCAATCGACTAAGAAATTACCAAGCTTTTGGTTAAAAATTGCCAGGAATACAGCTAATGAAATTCACACATAGTAAACTTACAAAGCTGGCGAAACGACGTAACAGTCATTTGGAAAAAAGATTTTTTATTCCTACAGGTATGGTTAGTAGCATTGAAAATATAAGGGGAGTCTTTGCATTTTGAATGCTGCTAACGAAACGTTGGTAGCCAAAAATTTAGATTGGAGTGACTAGATATGCCAAACAACAACGGATCTAGCAACAACCTTCTGGTACCTCAAGCAAACCTAGCTCTTGACCAATTGAAATACGAAATCGCTTCTGAATTTGGTGTTCAACTTGGCCCAGACACAACTTCTCGTCAAAACGGTTCTGTTGGTGGAGAGATCACAAAACGTCTTGTAAGCTTTGCTGAGCAACAATTAGCTGGACGTTAATAATTAAATAACTGGATGAAGAAGGCGCCTTTATGGGCGTCTTTTTTTATAGAAATGTCATGAGACTTTTGATCAGAGGAATGGAAACATTTGTGCATTGAAAAAGCTTAGGTATTTAATACAATGGAGAATGAGGCTTATCAACACGGATTGCCACACTTACTTTTGGAGGTTGATGAATGTTACGGAAAATGTTAATTGCGTGTATGACATGTTTGCTCGGAATGCAAGCAGGAGTTATACAGGCAGCAGAAAAAAATGAATCCCAGCAAGAAACGACTTCTACAAACGAACATGAAACGAATACAGATAGATCTGAAGCATCAGAAGTAAATGATGAGTCTAAGAAAAATGGGTCTGAAGATTCAGAACGAGACTCGCTAAAGGACATTGCTGGTCACTCGGCTGAGAAGGAGATTACTTCTTTATATGATAACAAGGTTATTTCTGCCGCAGATGGACTTTTTCGTCCAGATGAAGAGATTACCATGGCCGAATTGATTGTCTTGCTTTTGAAGTGTAAACAAATTGAGCCGGCTACTGCTGGAAAAAGTAGCTTTGGTGACGTATCTATACAAAATTGGGCGGCTCCCTATGCAGAAACAGCTTTTCGTCTAGGTATCGTTCAGGGAACCATTGAGAACGGGAGAAGAGTGCTTAATCCCAACGACTTAGTAGAAAGACAGGAACTGATTGCTATTCTAAATAGAGCAAGCGGTAAAAGCGGAGAAGTAAATAATGTAAAATGGTCAACAACCTATCATACATTAAAAAGCTATCCCGACAGTCAAGATGTTCCTACATGGAGTCAAAGAGAATATGCATATGCCCTGCAAAATGAAAAAACTGAAAAAGCCTTAAATGGAAAGCTGGAGCCTGAAAGGAAGGTAACTCGGGCAGAAGCGGCTAGCCAGATATATTACTCCTTATTTTTACCTGATAAACAAGAGGATTCATTAAAAAATACAGCTCCTGTGGAGTTTCCTTATAAACGTGTCCTACAAGTAAAAACTACGGCCTATGACTTCACGAATGGACCTACGAAGGGTTACCTTGGCTGGGACCTACGCGAGGGGATTGTCGCTGTTGATCCTTCTGTAATTCCGCTTGGAACCCACTTATTTATCGAGGGTTACGGGTATGCTGTAGCGGCTGACATAGGATCGAAAGTAAAAAAGAATCATATTGATTTGTTCATGACTTCTCCTCAAAAGGCGAGAGATCATGGAATTAAGCAAGCAAAGGTGTATATCTTGAATTAACTGGTCATATTTGCCTCCCAAATCGCTCATACTACAAAAAGCGAAGGGGGGCTTTTTTTATGAATTGGTTTTTAGGATTACTAGCTGTACTTTTTCTTCTATTGATCATAATAATGATTACCCCAATAAAAATTTTTCTTCATTATCATCGAAAACAGGAACATGATGTTTTAACCATACATATCCGAGTTTGGAAATTGATTAAAATCGATTATGAGCTACCCATGATTAACCTCACCTTCAATAAAAATAACCAGCCTGAAGTAATGGCTAAAATAAAGAAGAAGGGCGATGTTGTATCCAATGCGGAAAGTAAGAAAAGTATTGATACGGAGGATGTCGATCGATGGGTGCATCGAGTCCATGAATTGATTGAACGTGTTCAGGATCTTTACCCAATCCTATGCCAAGCTCTTCGTCATGTGTATTGTGAAAAATTACAATGGCAAACCACAATCGGGGTAGGCGATGCAGCAGCAACCGGGACTCTGACCGGTGTCATTTTGGGGATTAAAAATATGCTGGCATCAATGCTCTCTTATTACATTTCTTTGCAGGAAATGCCTCGTATTAGCGTAGAGCCTATGTGGAATGCTACTATCATCCGAACCGAACTTTCTTGTGTTCTTTTCTTTCGGGTAGGACACGTTATTGTTGCGTTAGTTCGTATCGTAATTAAAATGAAGAAAGGGAGTGCGAGGAAATGGCAGATCACCCCATACAGGGCTTAATGAAGACCACCATGGAAAATTTAAAGCATATGGTGGATGTCAATACCATTATTGGTGATCCGGTTGAAACACCGGATGGCAGCGTTATCTTACCCATTTCTAAAGTAGGCTTTGGTTTTGCTTCTGGGGGTAGTGAATTCAAGATTGCTGGAGACCATCATCCTGATCACAGCCATCCGTTTGGTGGAGGTAGTGGTGGAGGTGTGTCTATTACTCCAGTTGCTTTTCTGGTTGTGGGTAAACAAGGTGTTCGTTCTATCCCACTGGAGAATTCGACCCATTTATACGATCGTATCCTGGATTCGCTTCCACAAATTGTGGATAAGTTCTCAGGTATGTGTAATAGTAAGAAAAATCAAAGCGAAGAAAGCTGTTCACATACCGGAACATATACACATCCAGTGCATGAGGATCTAGGGGATTTGCTTGATAAGCAATAACATGTGGATAGTATCACTGATAAAAAAAGAGCCGTTGAGGAAGTATTCCTCAACAGCTCTTTTTTAACTGCATGATTATTGTTCTAATTCAACTAACAGATCTCCTACTTCAATACTGTCTCCTTCATTGACGTGAATAGCTTTAATTGTTCCGTCAGCAGGGGCCTGAAGGGTAGTCTCCATTTTCATTGCTTCACTTACAATTAAATTATGTCCACGGGAGATGGAATCGCCTGGTTTTACTAATACCTTTAGGATTTTTCCTGGCATAGAAGCTCCAATATGGCCTGGATTTTTACGATCAGCCTTTAAACGTACGGAGGCTGATACTTGTGCAGAGAGATCACGTACTGTAATAATTCGGTTTTGACCATTCAAATCAAAGTTTACTTTACGTGTTCCATCAGGCAGCACTTCTCCAATATTGTTTAGCTTAATGATTAGGGTCTTTCCTTGTTCAATCGTAACAGAGGTTTCTTCACCTAAACGCAAGCCATAGAAGAAGGTAGATGTTTCTAAATTAGACAAATCACCATATAACTTGGAGGTTTGTTCATATTGTAGGAACACTTGTGGATACATGATGTATGATAAGACTTCCAGATCATTTACCTTACGCTCCACTTTTTCTTCTACCTCTTGTTTTACTTTGTCAAAATCGATAGGGGAAAGCAATTCACCAGGTCGGCATGTAAATGCTTTTCGTCCTTTTAAAATAATTTGTTGCAGCTTTTCTGGGAAACCATTAGGCGGCTGCCCTAGATAGCCTTGGAAGAATTGAATGACACTGTCTGGGAAATCAATTCGATCTCCTTTTTCATAAATATTTTCTTCATCCAAATCATTTTGGACCATAAACAGAGCCATATCGCCAACTACTTTGGAAGACGGTGTTACTTTTACAATATCGCCAAACATTTTATTGACAGTGCTGTACATTTTCTTCACTTCGTCCCAGCGACCTTCTAAGCCAACAGCCTTTGCTTGCTGTTCCAAATTAGAATACTGACCACCTGGCATTTCGTGTTGGTAAACCTCAGCACTAGTGGATTTCATATCACTGGCAAACCCCTGGTACATCGGACGGACATCTTCCCAGTAGTCGGATAGCTTATTGAAGCCGTCTAGATCAAGCTTTGTATCCCGTTCAGTTCCTTCTAGTAGAGCTACAAGGGCATTGAGGCTTGGCTGAGAGGTAAGACCAGACATTGAGCTTACGGAAGCATCTACAATATCTACCCCTGCTTCAATAGCTTTAACCAGCGTAGCACCACCATTACCAGAGCTGTCATGTGTATGCAGATGGATAGGTATGCTGATCTCCTGCTTTAGAGCATGGACAAGCTGGTAAGCGGCATATGGTTTTAAGAGTCCGGCCATGTCCTTGATCGCAAGGATGTTAGCTCCTGCCTTTTCAAGCTGCTTGGCAAGCTCTACGTAATAGGATAAAGAGTATTTGGTGCGACTTGGATCAAGAATATCGCCTGTATAGCAAATTGCTGCTTCAGCGACCTTGCCTGATTCGCGTACAGAATCAATGGCTAGCTCCATGCCAGGCAGCCAGTTCAGGCTGTCAAAAATCCGGAATACATCAATACCATTCTCAGCAGATGCTTTAATAAATGCCTTAACCGCATTGTCTGGGTAATTGGTGTAGCCTACCGCATTTGCTCCGCGCAACAGCATTTGGAATAGGATATTTGGAATTTTTTCGCGCAATAGACGCAAGCGTTCCCATGGTGATTCACTCAAGAAGCGCATGCTGGTATCGAATGTTGCACCGCCCCACATTTCCAAGGAGAATAAATCTCCGCCCATTTTACCCGTTGCTTCGGCAATCGCAAGCATATCGTAGGTACGCACTCTTGTAGCAAATAAGGACTGATGGGCATCACGGAAGGTGGTATCTGTCAGTAAAACTTTATTTTGGGCTTGAATCCATTTGGTTAAGCCTTCAACGCCTTCCAGCTCCAAAATTTGTTTTGTACCGGCTGGATAAGGCTGATCAAACGGTGTTTTTGGCACGCGAGGAGAATGAAATAGCGGCTTCTCCTCCTTAGATAGCCCAGGGTAGCCATTAACTGAGATATTTCCAATGTAATTAAGCAATCGTGTACCACGGTCCTGCACACCAGGGAATTTGAATAATTCCGGCTTCGAATCAATAAAGGATGTATTGTAATTACCGGATAAGAAATCAGGATGTGTTACTACGTTTTTCAAGAATGGTAGATTGGTTTTAACACCGCGAATCCGAAACTCTCGTAAGCTACGGAGCATTTTGCGCGAGGCTTGCTCAAATGTATTCGCATAGGTACAAATTTTAACCAGCAGGGAGTCGTAGTATGGTGTAATGACAGCCCCAGGGTATCCGTTGTTTCCGTCCAAGCGCACGCCGAATCCTTCACCAGAACGCCAAGCCAGCAATTTTCCGGCATCAGGGATAAAGCCGTTTTCTGGATCTTCTGTTGTAACGCGACATTGGATGGCATAGCCGCTCATCTTAATGTCATTTTGCGAAGTAATACCGATTTGGGGATCGCTTAAATGTAAGCCCTCTGCAACTCGAATTTGGGTTTGTACGATATCGATGCCAGTAATCAGCTCCGTAATCGTATGTTCTACCTGAATTCGTGGGTTTACCTCAATAAAATAGAACTTATTATCCGGTGTAAGTAAGAACTCAACGGTTCCAGCGTTCGAATAACCAGCCGTTTTCATTAAGGTTAGAGCGGCCTGACAGATTTCTTCACGTAGCTCATCAGAGAGTGTTGTACTTGGTGCTACTTCAACGACTTTTTGATGTCTGCGCTGAATAGAACAATCGCGCTCAAATAAGTGGACCAAGTTACCATACTGATCTCCTATGATTTGTACTTCAATATGTTTTGGATTCTCAAGATATCGTTCCAGATAAACCTCTGCGTTACCAAAAGAAGAGTTGGCTTCTGAACGGGCTCTTTCCAAGCCTTCCTGCAATTCCTCCGGTCCTCGAACAATTCGCATGCCTCGACCGCCGCCGCCAGATACCCCTTTGATAATGATAGGGAAACCTGCTTGGCGCGAAAACTCCAAGGCTTCATCCAACGATTCAATGGACTCTTCTGTACCTGGAATGACTGGGATACCAGACTCAATTGCCAGTTTCCGGGCTTCTACTTTATCGCCAAATTTCTTGATTAGATCGGAAGAGGGACCAATAAAAATAATTCCTTCTTCCTTACAACGACGCGCAAACTCCTCATTTTCCGATAAGAAGCCATAACCAGGATGGATAGCATCGATATTGTGTCTTTTCGCAATCTCAATGATTCCCTCGATATCCAGATAAGCTTCAATCGGGCCTTTTCCCTCACCAATTAAGTAAGATTCATCGGCTTTGAATCGATGAAGTGAAATATTGTCTTGCTCAGAGTAAATGGCAACAGTACGGATTGATAACTCAGTAGCGGCACGGAAAATACGAATCGCAATTTCTCCGCGGTTGGCTACTAGCAGTCTTTTAATTTTTCTCTGCTCCATGATTTTTCTCCCCTATCGTTATGTAAGTGGTAGGTAAACATCTCTATCATGTGCTTTCTTTCCATGATACAGAAAAACACCTGTATTTACATTATTTTTCGTACCATTTTTCTTGCCTTTTCAGCTAATGAGACAAATTCGTGACTTTATCTACAACTATACCCAAAAAAGGGGATTTTGAACAAAACGATAAAGAAGTTAATTGTTATTTGTTTTTGTAAGTATGATCGGAATAACTAAATTAGAGAGGAAACCTACTTTTCTTCTCCTACGAAACATTATAAAATAGGTTAGCGTTGAACAAAAGAATCATAGATTGCACAGTTTATGGTAATGTGAATAGGAGAATACATAATATGAAACTAATGATCGTGGTGGTGGTTACCATGTTGATTAGCTGTGTAGAAACGGTCTCTTATGCTGCGAGGCTTTCTGGTGCGCGCACAGGGAAAATTGGCGCTTCCACTTCGCTATTCAACATATTGGTGTTATTCGCCCGGTTTGCTGTTATGAGTCAGTCCATTCTGTTGGCCTCTATGCTTGAAGCTGTTACACGCTTTAAGGATAAAATTCCACTCATGAACTACGAGGAGTTAATCAATGATTTATTAATAAATTTTCGTGTTGTTCTGTTCGGAATGAGTATGGGCATTGTGCTGGGGATGTTTCTGTTGCCTACCGTTGCACGTGTGCTGGCCATTGGTACACGCAAATTGGATAAGCATGGCAGTGTCCCTAAAATTTTTCGTAGTGAAGGCATTCTGCGTCTATTTTGGAAAATGCCCTCTCAGTTTTGGATTCCATCGTTTCGAAATAATTGGCAGATTATAAAAGAAACCCGCATCGGTGCTAATTTCTTTTGGATGAATGCCGTTATTTTTTCTTTTTATTCCATTGCTATCTTATCTTCGCTGTATGCAGGGGTTCTTGTACCTGATCATCGTACGGTAGCAAACCAAATGGCTACGGTCATTAATGGGGTAGGAACCATTTTATTGGTTATTTTTGTTGATCCGATTTGTTCAAAGCTGCTTGATGATGTAGTTAGCGATGCCCGACCTTATAGGGATCTAAAGGTTACGGTTTTTCACCTCGGTGCTGGACGGTTGGTCGGTACAGTAATTGCACAAGTTTTACTATTTCCATTTGCCTACTTAATATCACTGATTGCACCACATATTTAGTAAGAAAAAAGAAGAGAACTGGCATGTACATGCGGTCTGTAACGGCGCAATTCCTCTCGAAAATGGGGAATGCGCTTTTTTTGTTGTTTTATCTAGGGTGAATTCTGGGGGTGTACAGAGAAAATTCTGATAGACGTGAAAAAAGGCAGTAATCAGGGTTATTTTTAAAGAGTAAATAAATTTCTGCCTATGTTAGGTGCTGTAAGACGGATGATAAAATTAAATTGATCTAATCCTGATCTGGACGGTGTATTCAGCATGAAACGGTTTACCGCTTCTTTTTTTTGTCCAAAATGGGGAGAGGAGGGAATCATATGGACCTGCTAAGAAGAGAGCCAGTGGAGATTTGGAGATTACTTATTCCACGAAAACAGTGGTTATTTGCTCAAGATACTGATCCCAGTGAATTTATTTTTGGCTATCGAGATAAAGTATACGTGGTTAACGAGGATGGTTCTGTGATTTCACTGCCTAGACCCCTACATATAGAGCGGATGAGCGTGGTTCAACTACTCGATTTAATGGTGATGGGATCAGGTGCATTTGATTACGATGATAATGGTATCTTTGATGTTGGCGGAGTGCTAAAGGATATGGGGTATATGGCGGCCATCGGATCAGAGAAGCACGATTATCAGATAGAGATTGTGAATACTCTTGATCCTGATAAGATGATTAGCAGCTATGTACTAAAGGGCGTAAGCTTTACTTTTGCCCTCTATCACGCTATTCTGCGATGTCATGAGTTAAATCTGAAAAGTGACGGGCTATTTGAACATGAGGTTAAAGAAATTGTAAAGATTGAACCTAGAAAATATAAACCTAAACGCTATTTACATTAAGAATTACATTTTTAAACTTTTTGATAGTGAAAAGTTTCAAAAAAACATGTATGATAATTGTACTACATAGTTACAAAGTTAGAGGAGGGCTATCTATGTCTGCAATTGAACGTCAAGGTGTCGTTACTTTTAAAGATCAACCAGTTACACTGCTAGGTCCAGAAATTAAAGTGGGAGATACAGCTCCTGAGTTTTCCGTGCTTGCAAACAACCTAAGCCCAGTTACACTGGCTGATTCCAAAGGAACGGTCCGTCTTATTTCTGTAGTGCCATCCTTAGATACAGGTGTTTGCGATCAACAAACTCGCCGTTTTAATGAAGAGGCAGCGAAGCTAGACAATGTAACAATTTTGACCGTTTCTGTTGATTTGCCATTTGCGCAAACACGTTGGTGCGGAGCGGCTGGCATTGATAAAGTTCAAACGGTATCAGATCATCGCGATCTTTCCTTCGGTTTGGCTTATGGGGTAGTTATTAAGGAACTTCGTTTATTGTCCCGTGCCGTATTCGTAGTAGATTCTAATGATAAAGTTGTTTACGTAGAATATTTGCCAGCAGTAGGCCAGCATCCTAATTACGAAGCAGCAATTGAAGCGGTAAAAGCAGCAAAATAAGGAAAAAGCATTCGCGGTTTCTTTATTCATAAAGGAAAGGAAAAGCCCTCTCGAATTCGAGAGGGCTTTTTTATATTTGGAAAAGTTAAGTACAGTAAAAAAATTTAGCATTTAATTATAAAGATTTTAAATGGTTTTTTTGCATGAATAATTGATAACAATTGGTAAAATTATTGACTTTTATAGATGTGCTACCCCATAATATGGATAAAAATGTTTTTATAAAATTTTAATTTATCTCATAATTCATTCAACTACTCGTGCAAAGCAGGTGACGTATGGAGAAAAAGCAGACAGAACCTTTGCTGGAAGTCTCTAACCTAGAAGCTGGATTCCGCATTAACAAACAATTTTATAATGCGGTGGACGGTGTTTCCTTTTCGGTTGATCCTGGCAAAGTGATTTGTATCGTTGGAGAATCAGGGTGTGGAAAGAGTGTCATGTCGTTATCCATTATGGGATTGCTGCCAAAGGAAACAGGAAGAGTGGCTAACGGAAGCATTCTTTTCCAAAATAAAAATTTGGTGGGACTCACAGCGGATGAATTGAATAAGATACGTGGGAAAGAGCTGGGGATGATCTTTCAGGAGCCGATGACAGCCTTAAATCCCGTGTTTACGATCGGGTTCCAAATAGAAGAGGTTTTGTTCAATCATCTGAAAATTTCGAAAAGTGAAGCGAGAACTCGGTCCATTGAATTGCTTTCACATGTTGGAATCCCGCGGCCGGAAAAACTGGTGGACCAATATCCTCATCAGCTTTCGGGAGGAATGAGGCAACGGGTTATGATCGCCATGGCCATTGCATGTCAGCCAAAGCTACTGATTGCCGATGAGCCTACGACTGCCTTGGATGTTACGATTCAAGCACAGATTTTAGAACTATTACGCGACATTCAATCTAAGAGCGGGATGTCTGTCATGCTGATTACACATGACCTAGGAGTAGTAGCTGAAATGGCAGATGAAGTAATGGTCATGTATGCCGGTAAAATTGTGGAGCAAGGCAGTGTGGACCAAATTTTCTATGAGCCAAAGCACCCATACCTACAGCTCTTGTTAGAATCTATTCCAAAGCTCGATGAAGACAAAGACCGACTGTATTCCATAAAGGGGATAGTGCCGTCACTGGTCAACATGCCAAGGACAGGATGTAGATTCGCTTCCCGATGTCCAATGGTCATGCCAGAGTGTACCGCGGTCTCGCCAGAGCTAGGCGATATTGGTGATTCACATAAAGTTCGTTGCCTACTTTACCCTCAAAGCCAACCTAACGAAATTGCGGAGGCGTCGCTATGAACCAAACCACTGCTGATACAAAAAGCAAGACGTTGTTAGAAGTTAAGAACCTAAAAAAATATTATCCCATCACGGGCGGGTTATTTAAACGAAAAATTGGAGAAGTGAAGGCAGTCGACGATATTTCCTTTGTCCTAAGAGATGGAGAAACACTTGGACTGGTAGGGGAATCTGGCTGTGGAAAATCGACAGCAGGACGAACCATTTTGCGGTTAACCGATCCGACAGCAGGTAGCATTCACTTTGATAATAAGGACATTACAAGCATGAAAGGCAAACCGCTGTGGGATACTCGCCAACATATGCAGATGGTTTTTCAAGACCCCTATGCTTCATTAAATCCTAAGATGATGGTAGGACATCTGGTAGCTGAACCAATCCGAAATTACACCAATCGACCGGAAAAAGATATAAAAGCTGAGGTAATGGAACTGCTTATACGTGTCGGGTTACCAGAAGAAGCTTATTATAAATATCCTCATGAATTTTCTGGTGGTCAACGTCAACGGGTTGGCATTGCAAGAGCGTTAGCACTAAAGCCTAAATTAATTTTGGCAGACGAGCCTGTTTCGGCTTTGGATGTATCAGTCCAATCACAGGTCTTGAATCTTTTGCAGGATTTGCAAGAGGAATTTAAATTATCCTATTTGTTTATCGCTCATAACTTAAGCGTTGTTAAACATATTAGTGATCGGATAGGGGTTATGTATCTCGGGCGGTTAGTAGAAGTGACCGATAAGCATAGCTTGTATAAAGAGCCATTGCATCCATACACACAAGCGCTACTATCTACAATTCCTGTACCAGATCCACGAGCTAGATTCAATCGAGAGAGAATTATTTTACAAGGGGATGTTCCTTCACCAGAGAAGCCGCCTAGTGGCTGTGCGTTTCATCTTCGCTGTCCATACGTGAAGCAGGAGTGTAAAGAGATAAAACCGAGCTTAAAGGAGGTGAGTGAAGGACATCAGGTTGCTTGCCATTTATATTAGTCAACTAACTCTAATCAGAATATAGTAAGGGGGATTTATTACATGAAAAAGAAAAATATGATTGTCCTATCAGCTCTTTTAGCTTTATCGATGGGCGTAGTAGGCTGTTCGAAGCCGGCTAATACAACACAAACCAAATCAACTGAGCCAACACAAGCAACTGCCACTGAACAGCAGCCTAAGGATGGTGGAAAAATTGTCTATGCTTATGAAAGTCCGTTTCAAGGCTTATTGGATCGTGGCTTTTATGAAGGAGATGACGACGATCGCATCCTGCGCTTTATGACAGACTCCTTGCTGGATACAGGAGATGATTTAAAAACCTATGCGAAAATTGCTTCTTGGAAAGAAAGCACCGACCATTTAACCTATACGTTTACCTTTAAAAAGGGTGTAAAATGGCACAATGGTGATGAGTTAACGGTAGAGGACTGGTTATATGCCTTTGAGGTAATAGGGCATAAGGATTATAAAGGCTCACGCTATTCTAATGTAAAAATGATTGAAGGAATGGATGAATACAATAAGGGAATTGCAAAAACCATTTCCGGTGTAAAAATTATTGATCCGTATAATATTGAAATCAAACTGAAAAAGCCGATGGTGAATTTCTTAGATAATATTTGGTCGAATCCAATGCCCAAAAAATATTATGCAGGCATTTCTGTAAAAGACCTCCCAAATTCTCCAAAAGTTCGTCAGCAACCGATTGGACTTGGACCCTTTAAAGTGAAAAAAATTCAACCAGGTGAGTTTGTTGAATTAGAACGCTTTGATGATTACTGGCAAGGCAAACCTCATTTGGATGGGATTATATATAAAGTTATTGATGGAAAATTAGCAAATAGCTTGTTGAAAAAAGGCGAAGTTGACATTATGGCAATTCCTCGTTCCCAGGTTAAAGAGATAGAAAAAAATGATAATTTGATATTGAAGGAACAGGATGAGCTTGCGTATAGCTATATTGGATTTAAGCTAGGTCACTGGGATGAAAAGCAAAGGAAAAATGTAATGGATAATCCAAAATTTGCTGATAAGCGGTTACGCCAAGCAATGGCCTATGCTCTGGACCGTAAGGCGTTGGCTGAGGCATTTGAAAATGGCAAGGCTGAACCGCTTAACTCACCAATGCCACCTGTAAGCTGGGCAAAGGTTCCGGCTGATCAAATTAATGCGTACGAATATAATCCTGAGAAAGCAAAGCAGTTGCTTGATGAGGCTGGATATAAAGATATTAATGGGGACGGATTCCGTGAAGATCCTCAAGGTAAAAAATTCACAATTAATTATGATGCGATGACACGTGATGAGACTGCTGAGCCTCGAGCACAAGCAGTCATGCAATTCTGGAAAGAGGTAGGATTGGATGCAAAACTAAATGGTGGAGCATTAAAAGAATTTAACCTCTTTTATCGAACAGTCGAAAAAGATGAGCCAAGTGTGGAGGTGTTCGCCGGAGCTTGGTCGTTAGCAAATGATCCTGATCCAACAGGCTTATGGAAAGCAGATGATCTCTGGAATTATCCTCGATGGGTAAATCCAGAATCAGATAAATTGATTGAAGAAGGAATCAGTGAGAAAGCTTTTGATGAAAATTATCGCAAAGAGGTTTATTATAAGTGGCAAAAATTGGTTAACGAAGAAGTGCCGATGATTATCATGCACGCTCGAAAGGATATCACTGCAGTCAACAAACGTCTACAAGGTGTTCGCACCAACTCCTTTACCAATCAAATAGATACTCATAAATGGTGGGTTACCAACTAAAACAGCTGTAGAACAAGGGGAGTGTACGAATGGTTGCGTTTGCGCTGCGGAGATTTTTAACCATGATTCCAATTCTGATTCTGATCTCCATTGCGGTGTTCACCCTGGCA
>NZ_LSSO01000189.1:0-3213 GCF_001645205.1 Brevibacillus sp. SKDU10
TGGAAATGAAGAAGGCAATAAATTTGATGCGAATACTACCATCAATAAATTGCCATTCTCTATCGCTTTGCTAACGAAAAATACAGGTACTGTAAACAAAATCACCGTTCATGCGATTGGACAAGGCGGTGGCAAGGTTCCTGTTACCATTAGTCCTGCTACGGGAACAGTTCGCGGCGAGCGTCTATGGTTCACCATTAGAGAACTGCCGGTTAATGGAACACAAAAACTGGAGTTTGAGGTAGAAAGCTCCACTGGTAAAGATAGCTATTCCCTGCAAATTACATCAGCTTCTGGACCGGTTCAAGAATTTGCCAAGATCAAAGACGGTCAGGTTTTTGATTATGATCCAACCATTACTGACTACGAGAAAAAGCTTGTTACCAGCATGAAAGAATTTGAGGGTACTGTTAGCAACGTGGAGCTTGATGCAACTAGCTATACAAACGGTATGGTCAAGCTGACGTTGAATAACAGCGATATTCCATTAGAACCAATCGGCGGCAACAACTATAACTTTAAAATGAAAGCCGGTACAAAGGTTAGTTTTATTGAAGGTCAAAACACCTTGGTCTTCAGATACAAAAAAGGTAACGTTCTGTACGAAAAAACGTACAAAATTACGTTACTATCCAACACCTATCCTGAAATTCCAAAAGGCGGCACAGAAGGAATTTATCCTTATGCAACAGAGAAGCCTTCTAAGGACAATCGCTTTACTGGAAAAGACGGAGTGTATACAACCAAAGAAAAGAAAATGAATGTCTTTGGTACCTTTGATTTTATTGATCTGCCAGATTCAATGTCCGCTATCGAAGGAAGACTCAACGATATGAAGAAAGATATTGATGGTGGTAATGAGCCAAAATATGTTCTTGAAATCAAGTCTTCTGATGATAAGTATGATAAAAAATGGATTTTAGGTAAAAACAAATTATTAATTGATGGAAAAGACACTTGGGGAAGCCAAGAAGTCGACAATTTGGAAGTGAAGTATTTGAAGGACAAAAAATACTTTACCTTCATTCTTTCCAACATTGAATTACCTAAAGATGGTTCAAAACTAGTTTATACCTTTACCGTTTACAATAACGGGGTAAACGGCTCTTCCAAATCAACTTCTCGTTTGGAAGTTCGTGCGCCGGGCTTAATGTACGATATTGTTCGTCCTATTTTGCCGCGTCAAGCTACCTTGAATCAAAACTTTGTTGAAGTAATCATTGATGCACCAGGTGCGGACAGCATTACATTCGGCAAAAATAATGTTGCAACAAAAGTGGACTATGACAGCGATATGGACGGGAAAATTGATTACCCGAACGCCTTTAGAGCGGTCATTACAGATCTAAAGCCTAACAAGGCGAACAAAATTAACTTTACGGTAAAGAGTGCAAACGGCGATGTCGTAAATGATTCGTTCGAGGTATTCTATGCACTAAGTACCATCCCAGGCTCGCAATATATGGCACCAATGACTGCAAAAACCAATATTTTCGAAAAGCAGTTAAACCTGACATTCCCGAAAGATACGTATCTGGTTCGCTACGATTATAACGTACCAGAGAATTTGAGAGGTCAAGTCTTCAAGGGCCATAACATCCTGTACGGAATTGCTAACAAAGAGGATGGCGTTGTTGACCGTTTTGATTATCTACAAGAAAGACCGAAAAACTTTGATGATGTGATTAAGGACTTGGGTCGTGATTTCGAGCATTCCTTTGATACACATTTTGTAAAAGCATCGAATGTATTCTGGATGGATGCAGGTTTAGCTGATGATCCTGGTACAAAGGAAGACTACGATCCGTATCCATATGGTATGCTGCCAATCATGCCACGTGCGTTAACCGATAGTCTGAAGCTGTATAACTTCAACGATGTTCCTGTGAATCGCGTGCTTGTACCAAACAAACGCGGTACGCTTGAGCTTGCATACGATCCGAATGTTGTTTCAGATGCAGCTAATCATCTAACCGTAATGAGATACGACCCGAACAAGTTCTTCTGGGAAAATCTTGGCGGTAAGGTGAATGTGAGCAAGAAAACGATCACTGTTCCATTTGATAAGTTTGGTTATTATGTAGTAGCTAAGCTAAACGATTCCTTTGTAGACGTTGTGACTCATCAATATGCTCGCAACCAAGTAGAAGCAATGTTTGCTAAAGGAGTTATTAAAGCGGATAACGAAGTGGAATTTAAGCCAGATACAGAAACGACACGCGGTGAATTTACAGCGATGATCGTGCGTGCCTTGCAGCTTCCATTGGTAGATAACCCGCCAAGTCAGTCGTTTGTGGATGTACCGTTTGATTACAATGGTACTCAGAAGTACGACTACCGTCACATTGAAACAGCAGCACGTTTGGGAATCGTTCGCGGTAAAGAACCAAAGATTTTCGAACCAAATAGTAAAATTACTCGTGAAGAGGTTGCTGTTATTTTAGCGCGTGCGTTGAAATTAAAAACGGAAACCAATGCAGCAAAAACAACTGCAAACTTAACAAAATTGTTCAAGGATGCACCATTGGTTGACCGATATGCAGCTCCTGCTGTAGTGGAAATCGCCAAGAAAAAACTGATCATCGGTTCTCCAGTAGATCCGAATGACCCGAAACAAGGCTATATATTTGAGCCAAAAGCTAACATGCTTCGCGGTGATGCAGCGATCTTAATGGCTCGTGTCATGGCAATGCAAAAACTGATTCCGGCTGTTGCTGAAGTCAAGTAGGAACTGGATGAAACAAAAGCGAAAACCTTCCTGGCCATTCTGGTTACAAGGAAGGTTTTCTGCTAATCACAGGGAGGACGTTGTATGAAAGGATTGAAGTTAATTGCCTTATCTGCCGCATTGCTTGCGGTTGGAGGCACAACCGTTTTTGCGGCAACTCAAGTAGTGAGTCCATATGGGCAAGAGGGAAACTACCAAAAGGTAGCCTTGACGGTAGATCGTTCCCCTATTAACGAGCGTGGAATTGTAATAGACGGCAAGGTGTATATTCCGGTTGAACCGTTGCAAGATTTGCGTAAGTTAGCTTACTTGAAGGACGATGCCACTTTTGTAACACATCTGTTCTTTGGGGGAGCAGGGGGTTCCGCGGCTCTTACTCAGGAAGCCCAACGTGTAATGGGGAATAAAGATGTTCTAAACACCTTAATGCAAAGCATTCCCTATGAATCAAAGAATTATCATTCAGGCATGATGCTTCAGGATAT
>NZ_LSSO01000190.1:0-15642 GCF_001645205.1 Brevibacillus sp. SKDU10
TGGTGCGGGTGGAGGGACTTGAACCCCCACGGTCGCCCGCCAGAACCTAAATCTGGTGCGTCTGCCAATTCCGCCACACCCGCATGTGAGCTAAACGGTCAACAACTTGCTTTCAAGCTTGTTGTTTTTCTCAGTACCGTTTCGGCTTTTTTAATATAGCATACACTTAAAATAAAAAGCAAGACTTTTTATAAAAAAATTGATAGCCACAATTAATATTTAAAAATTAACTGTAGCTATCCGTTTTTTATACTTATAAAAGCTGTGTATTTCATAAAATTCTCTCATTATGCAAATAAGCGCTGTAATTGTAAAGCTAGTGATATATCTCCCTTAATCTTTATTTTACCCAGCATGACAGCAGCAGTAGGATTCAATTGTTTTCGTAGGAGCTTTGCAAAATTGGTGTCAGATAGCTGGAGCGTACATTGTGCCTGATTAGAGTTTCCTTCCATTACTTGAACCTGATTGTCACAAAATCGAACCTGATAGGTGCCTCCCCGTTCTCCACTTACGTCAAATTGATAAACAGCCAACCATCCCTCAATGGCAGAAGGGTCTTGATTTATGCGATCAGCAAGTGTCTCCAATTCTTGCAACACGTGTGAACTCCCCCTTTCCCAGCCTGAGCCTATATTTTTCACCATACTATCCTATTCAGTGAACATCCATTATATGCCATCTTCACTTTTTCTTAAATAGAAAAAAGATGCCTTGTTAGGCATCTCTTGTATGTGTAATCGCTTCTCGTCCAGACGACCGTTTTTGACTACTTATTTCTCCTTGCTATCTGATTCTGTCTTTTGCTCTGAGACTTCCTGCTTTGAAATCTCCATTAGCTTTTGCATCAATATATGCTGGGGCATGTGCATTAATCTTTCCAAGGGTACTCCAAGCTGTTCAGCCAACTTTACGGCTGTTTCTGCTGATATCTGTAAAGGTCTCATCTTTTCACCTCTTGCTGTCTTTATCAATCTATCCCATTATACCACGCTCGCCGCTAATCATTGTATCTGACGGAATAAATCGGATAATTCTTGCACAATGAGCTGCTGGTAGCCAGTCCCCTCTCCGTATTGGGCAAGCATTTCCTGACGAGCTACCATGATTTTGTCTTGATAATCGTGTGCCTCACGGTCAGGGTTTTCTTGTTTAAACTGAATCATAATCTTCTGAACATGCGCTGGACGTGGTCCCCATGTAGCAAGCACATCTGAGTCCTTGTTGCAAATAATCAACACCGGAATAGCTCGTCCTCCCATAGTCAGAAATTGATCCATCACATCCAGATGATCCTCCATAACTAATACTTCTACAGGTAAAGAAACAGCTTCTGCTACACGAAACAATACAGGTACATTCCGCACAACGTCTCCACACCATTCTGCACACAATAAGAAGGCTCGCAATCCCGCTTGCTGAACCGTGGCTGCTATTTGGGAACGCTCCTTTTCTGTTTCCCACGAAAATCGCTCATACCAGTCATAGAATTCCTCTTTATTTTTCTCCATTGTTTCCATGAATTGCTGCATGGTCATTCCTGTTCCTGTTTTCGAGTGCAAGTTAATCGCCATGATTGCTCCTCCTTATGCATTGATTCTCTTCTGTTTCAATTCGCTAGGATGCGAGCATCTCCTCTTGCGATCGCTTCTGTAAGTATAATAGGTGATGGCAACACAGCAGCAAAAAAACCTGTGCACATTTGCTACAGGTTTTTTTACAACAATTTATCCGGATAGATTTTGTTGGATTTGTTGGGAAATTTCTGTTGCCAGTTGCAATGCCTGCATACCTGACTCCGCTGAGACCAAAGCGGGCGTTTTCTTCGTAATGCTTTGTAAGAAATCTATTAGCTCTGCCCGTAGTGGCTCAATCCCAGGTACAATCACTTTTTCCAAAATGTTCTGCTGGCTATAGCCATCACTTTGTTTCTCTAAGAAATTTGTAGAACGGGAAATGACCACTTTTTTATCGAGTAGATCAGCTTGAACAAACGCCTCTCTGGTTACTACTCGTAAGGTACGCACTTTTTCTTCCGTTAAATGACTAGCTGTGATTTGTGCAATAACGCCTGATTCGAATTGAAACAGTGCTACAGCATGTTTGATTGCTCCTTGATGAGATTGACCGACCGCATGCATCTTGGCCAATGCACCCGGCTGTAAATGCTGCAAAATATATATATCATGAAGCATAGCATCCAATACCACATCAATTCCTTGAATACGTGGTTCCATTGGACTCATGCGGTGCATATCGATGGCGACAACCTCTTCACCCTCCAGAATTGAGCGTAACACCCCGATTGCCGGATTAAACAGTTCGATATGCCCCACCTGCAAATGTAACTGAGCTTCTTTGGCTCGATCAATCAATTCACTGGCTTCTGCTACTGTCGCAGTGAGAGGTTTTTCCATCAGCATATGCACCCGATGACGAATACAAGCCATTCCTACCTCAAAATGAGCAGGTATAGGAACAGCTATACTGACTGCATCTACTCGAGCCAACAGTTCGTCTAGTGTAAGAAACGAAAGTATATCATATTCCCGTGCAACCTCTTGCGCCCGTTTTTGATCTGCATCGTAAACGCCTATCAACTGGCAATGGTCGTTGAGCGAGGAGTAGACACGTACATGATGCTTGCCCATTACACCGGTTCCAATTACTCCTACCTTCACTCCACATCCCTTCTTTCCATCCAAAAACTTACAAATCCACTCAACTCTCACATTGTATGAAGTAGATGGAAAGAAGGTCACTTTTCCTGCGAAAGAAGTTAGCTACCTGACTCCTCCTTGTTCAACAATTCCTCTATTAGCTTTTTATTGAATAAATATTTTGGATCATTTGGTCGATACTTCCCTACTTGTTCGTTATGCTCATAAGCTTTTTCATTTTGTCCAATCCGATTGTAGCAAACACATAATTGGATATGCGGAAGCCACGTCCAGCATGCTTCTGTAAAAAATCCCCAGGTATCCGGTCTTTTGACCTTAGTAGCTAGGTCATACCAAAAAATTGCTTTTAGATATTCCTTTCTGCTGAAAAAGATATGACCCAGTCGGCAGCAAGCCTCAGCCCGTGGAGTATCATAAGAAAAGGCTTTGATTATATATTCTAGTTCTTTCTCTTTATTCCCTAAGGCAACATAACAATCCGCGATCTTGTAGCACGCATTGATTTCATCCTCAATCCAGCCCTGTTTAGAATCGAGCATTTTGATATAATATTCAATCGCTTTTTCATGAAAAGAATGATCTCGCAGCTCATTTGCATAATAATACAAGTCCCTTATGGTAAATTCTTCTCCGCGCTCCAGCTTTTTTTCATAAATACGCAAATTACGAGTCGAATACCCTTCCTGCAGATGAATCTTTTTATGAGTCACAGCAATGTCACTGTCAATAATTTTTCCCCAAACAGATAAATACTCGTGCACGGCACCAATCCATTGGAAATTATTGCTTCGCTTCACCAGACGGTTTCGACGGAAAGACATAATAGGATTATCGAACTCATCAAAGGCAGTGTGATATTTCATGGTGACTGAGTCAACAGCCGGATCTAATGTTTCCTTCAAGGTTCGTAACCGTTCACGGTCGATCTCCAAGAGGTAATCATCTGCATCCAGATGCAAAATATATTCTTGTGTTGCTTTCGTAAAGGCAAAATTACGAGCGGCCGAAAAATCGTCAATCCATTCAAAGAAAAAAACGCGATCCGTGTACTTTTTTGCAAGCTCTACAGTCCCATCAGTCGAACCTGTATCAATAATATTGATTTCGTCTACCAGGTCCCTTACAGAATCCAAGCATCTCGCCAAACTATCTTCCTCATTTTTCACGATCATGCATAAACTAATTGTGATCATGCTGTCACCTCATGTCGCTAATTTTGCTCACTTTTGTATGTATATTTCCTGCATATAAAAAGGTGAACTATTTCTTAATTTAATCTCAATAAAACATAGCGCCAATAGCCGGTATTCCTCATAAGATGAAGCAGAAAGGAAGGGTTCTATGGAAATTCAGTCGCACGCCTTGCCACAGGTTTATTATGTAACTGTCTCAGATGAGGGTATTGCTTACTTGGATCAGCATATCAGAGCGGATGTTCGCATAGATGCTTTCCTCTCCATCCAGCAGAAAGAGTACCCCATTCAGCTTTCCTATCGAGGTGCCCATACACGAGAATTGGCAAAAAAGTCTTATACTCTCTATTTTTCTGATGACAACCGTTTTCAGGGGCAACGAGAGGTGCATCTTAATGCTGAAATGCTGGACCCCTCGTTCATGCGAAATGCCCTGTCATTTGCCTTTTTTGAGCTCCTCGGTGTCTTATCACCTGCTACTTCGTTTGTGGTGTTGTGCAAAAATGGAGTTAGTGAAGGTCTTTATCTTCAATTAGAATCTGTCGATGAACTATTTTTACAAAGGCGTCAGCTACCGCTAGGTCCGATTTTCTACGCTGTTAGTGGAAACGCTAATTTTTCCTTGTTAAGCCCTAAAACAGAGGAGGTAAAACCAAGCCTGGACGCAGGGTATCGACGCAAATATGGCCAAGAGGAGGATATGCAGCTCCTACGTGAATTGATTTATATCATAAATACAACGCCAATAGCTGATTTTGAAGAAACCATTGCTCGATACCTTAATATAAATCAATATTTAAGCTGGCTAGCAGGGGCTGTATGCACCCAAAATTTTGACGGTTTTATTCATAATTACGCTTTATATCGAAATTCGAGGACAGGTTTATTTGAGATTATTCCATGGGATTATGACGCCACCTGGGGGCGAGATTGCAATGGAAAAGAAATGGCCTATGATTTTGTTGATATAGACGGATACAATACCTTGAGCGCTCGCCTACTAGATACTTCTACATACAGACAGCTCTACAAAGATAGAATGGCAGAAATCCTACATTCCTGGTTTACTCCCGAATATATGGGCCCTCGAATCGAGTCTCTCCATCGCTTGCTACGTCCCTACCTTCAGATTGATCCGCACAAAAAAGAAAAGCTCAACGTCTTTGACGCCGAGCCTGACTATATTTGTCGTTTTATTAACGATCGAAATCATTTTTTAAAAGGACAGCTTGATACTTTGTAATCATATATCGCTCTTCATTTCTTGTTAGGAAATCCTTCAATAGCAGTCTTTTATCATCGTTATTTTTTTGCTTTGACTACTTTATCTAGCTCTGCCTGAAACACGCCCGGTTCAATCGGTCCCATTACCTTATATGTAACGACCCCATTAGGATCAATAATAAAAGTCGTTGGGATAGCGAGGATTTGGTACAGTTTTGCTACTGTTTCATCTTGATCGTAGAGAATAGGCATCGTCAGCTTATAGGTATCTACAAACGCTTTGACGGAATCTAAATCATCCGTTTTGGTCAGATTAATTGCATATAAATCTACGTTGCCTTTATTTTTTTCATACAACTTTTGTAAATCAGCAGCTTCCATCTTACATGGACCACACCAGCTTGCCCAGAAGTTCAGAACCAGTGGCTTCTGTCTTTGTCCCAAAAACTTGTATGTAGTTCCATCCATACTAGGAAGTTCAAAGGCAGGAGCTTTAGCCCCCTGCGCAATGGTTGGGTTGGCTTTTGGCTCTAACTGACTAGAGACCTCTTGTTGTGCTTGAGTTTTGGTTGTCTCTTTCGCCTGATGCTGTTGCTGTGGCTCAGATTTTATAGACTGTCCCAATATTGGTTGCAGAGCAGACAGCGATTTACTCTTGACCTCGCTTTGGTAAATCGCTCCTCCTCCCAGAACGAGTAAACTGAGAATGATAAACACTTGCCGCATGCTTTATCCAGCTCCTTTATAAACTAGGCTGTCCAAAAATTTTAATTAAGTAGATAGAGATATCTGTTAGCTTATCAAAGTACAGCAAAATCCCGAAAAGAACCATGATTCCGCCGCCAATTTTCATTAATTTGTCCGAGTATTTCATGATCCAGCTTATCTTACTAATGAAGAAGGTCATCACGAAGAACGGCAGGGCAAACCCTATCGTATAGGCAAGCGTATAAGTAAGGGCACTCTCTGGATTCACCATTCCAAGCGTAATGATCCCTGACATGATCGGCCCCACACAGGGAGTCCAGCCAGCAGCATAGGTAATTCCCACCAAGATAGAACCAGTATACCCAAGCGGACGATTGTTTATGTCCTTCTTCCATGTTTTCATCATAAAATCAAACTTTAATACCCCTGTAATTACTAATCCCATAAAAATTAATAAAATAGCACCTAGTTGCCTAATCAAATCCTTTTTTGATGCAAATAAGCTACCAATCCACGAGGTTGACAAACCTAGCGCGATAAAGACAAGCGAGAATCCTAGAATAAAAAACAAGGTGTGTAACAATGCCTGTCGCTGAAATACAGCTTTTCCTTGTTTCATCTCTGAAACCGAAACTCCAGTAATATAAGATAAAAAGGATGGGTATAACGGCAAACAACAAGGTGATATAAACGAGAGAAATCCTGCTGCGAATGCTAGCCATACTGTAATTTGTGTATCCATAATTGGCCCCCATTTCCCAAAAGTCTCTTTCTGTTATGTATTCTAGTCCACAGATATTCATTCATGCTCCATTCTGCATATCAGGTGAACGAAGTGTGACAAAGCTCACAGCAGTACGTGAGTCATTCTTATTCTATTTTATTTACATAACTGACAAAATATCAATGACGTGAAAAGTCTTTATTATAAGGTATACGAAGAGTAAGGATTACTTGTTTGGGACAAAGTAAAAGAACACTTACTATTAAAGGAGGATTCTGTAAGTGCTTCGAAAACTTGCTTTCCTTTGTCTACTATTTTTGATCTGTATAAGTTTAGCTTCCTGCTCATATCCTCAGCCTGAGCAGATTCGTATTTTGCAACAGCCCAAAAAGCCTGCTACACAAACCGGGCAAAAAGTGATTGTCCTGATGGTAGACTCTATTCTCTCAGACTCAATTGATAAATTGGTCACAATGAATAAGGCTCCAGCACTGTCTTTCCTTATCAAAAATGGTATGTACCGACGCGACTTGATTAGTTCTTTCCCCACCATGTCCGTTACCATTGAGAGTTCACTTCTTACCGGAGCTTATGCTGATCAACACAAAATCCCAGGTCTACTGTGGTTTCATCCGGCAGAAAAACGTATTGTTAACTATGGAGATGGCTTTCGGGTAGCTTGGAAACCCGGACTAGCTGAGTGGGCATACGACAGCATATATAATCTCAATCGGTCGCATCTCTCCTCTAAAATACGAACGCTTCACGAGGATTTACATAGAAAAGGGTTCACAACAGCTTCCATAAATACGATGGTCTATCGTGGAGATTTTAAACACACGCTTGTATTACCTAAGCTCGTCTCGAATACCCTGAACCTTCCAGCCCAGATGCAGGTTATGGGTCCAGAGATGCTTGGCTTCGGATCACTTCGCAAAGTAACAAACCAACGGATAGCTGAGGGACCTTTCCAATCGTTTGGAGTAAACGATTCCTATACAACAAATCATTTAATAAATGTAATAAAGCAAAGATCACTCCCTGATTTGACAATAGCCTATTTTCCAGATATGGACGGAAAGCTTCACAAGCATGGTCCAACCTATCTTGCTGCACTCCAAAAGTTTGATAAAAGACTTCAGAGCATCCTTGATGCTTTTGGAGATTGGAACAAAGCCATAGAGAATCATACCTTTATGATTATTGGGGACAGTGGAGTAACTTCAAGTGGCACAGACAGACAACAATCGCTGATTCGTCTAGAAAAAATGCTAGGGCAATATCAGCCTTATCGCTTGGGAAAAACAGTATTGCCCAGTGACGACATAGCGTTTGCTATAAATGGACGAATGAGTTACGTCTATTCACTTTCTTCACGTGCATCCATTCCTGCTCTTGTGGATGGGCTTAAACATGATGATAGAATTGATTTTCTAGCATGGAAAGAAGCAGACTGGATTCATGTTAGGCAAGGGAACAGTAATCGACAGATGGCTTATCGACCGGGAAAAAATGAGATTGACCGTTTCGGGCAGAGATGGGATATAAGAGGAGATTTCAGTGTGTTAGATTTACGGCGGAATCCACAAGATAACAGGCTGGATTCCTCTTCCTTTCCAGATGGACTCCAGCGCTTATTTAGTGCATTTGCTTCGCACAAAGGTTCCTTTCTTGTGATTTCAGCAAAGAATGGGGCAGAATTCACCGCAGATGGTTCTCCCAATCATCTTGGAGGAGGAAATCACGGTTCCTTGCACCGTACTGATACGTTGATTCCCTTGATAATAGCTGGAAAAGGGGCGTTGCCTCCACCAGACCGAATTGTTGATTTGAAGCCATATATTATTGCTCTTCTTACAAGGGACAAGCAGCCATTGAAGTAACTTGGCATTTATAACGGAGACCGCCTGGTAAGGCAAAGCCCCGGCGGTCTTGTTTTACTTACTTATTTCCCAAGAGAGACAGGCCATTAGCAATCAAAACAGCTAATTCATGATCAGCATCACCAATTGCCTTTATTTGAGAGTGAAGTCGCTGGCAGTCCGCTTTCGGGAAATGATGACCCATCATAATTTCTAAAATTTCCAATCGCAGTAGCCAATCGTTCGGATAAGAGGCATCTAGTTCTTGCATAATGGCTTGCAAGCTCTCTGGCAGTTCCTCTTCAGCCCCTTCTTCTGTCCGCAGGTTGCGAACAATTTGATACAACTGCTGCTGTCTTTTTTGCACGTCTGTGTAAATGGGACGACGGGTTTGGGTCTCTGAGGGTTGATGTGTACCCGATTGAAATTTTTCGCGGTCAGCAGCTCCTGCATAAACAGAAACGATCTCGGCTCCTACTGCCATATCATAGGTTCCCCATTCTGCTTGGAACAGCACACGCTCATGATAGCGTACGGTACATTCATCGAATCCAATTAGCACTACTTTATCCTGCATACGATCAATATAGGAAACACGCCCTACGACTTCAACTCCTGAAGCAAAGCATACCACCGTTTTTTTACCTACAACTACGTCATAGGCTTCAAGTTCAGCATCGGTCCAATCCTCTAATGGCTTCTCGTTTCCTTTTATTTTGCCAATTGGGGAAGAAAATCCATGGCTATGATAGGATTTATCATGACCCACCAGCTCAATATCTCCAAACGCGAGGGCAGTAGGTCCTTCTGTCGCTAAATAAATGGCTTCCCCCTGATCATCCAAGATAAGATGATGTAGCGTGCCGCTTACTTGTAGACCAGAGCTGTACACACTAGTAGTGATTTGACCACTATTGATTGCCTTATGCAAGCTTTCAGTGCCACCAAGATGCAAAGCCATTCTCTTTTTCATTTCAAGTACCGCTTCAATTAATTGATCAAAATCTCGACAAACAAACAATTGGGGCTGAGGCTTGGTGATATCAAAATCAGTTTCTATACACGCATCGAGTGAAAACGGGATTTTTTTAACCCCATCTGTTAAGCAGCTCATGCTTTCCCCAACAGAGGACAATAGCCCTGCTCCATAGATTTGTGGCTGATCAACATCTCCAATTAAGCCATATTCGACTGTCCACCAATAGAGACGGGATAATTGAGTAGCTTCTGAAACCTCCGTAACCGCCGCTGTTTTCCGAGCTAGGTCTTCTTCTGCCGCAAGCACTTGTTCTTCCGTCGCATTGATATCCTCTTTTACGATAGATAAATAGCGAATTGCCTCATATAACTCATAATCTGCTCGTGACGAAATGGCTTTAGAACCAATTTCTCCAAAGATTTTCAGATAGTCACGATATTTCTCGTCTTTAATGATTGGGGCATGCCCGGCTGCTTCATGAATGATATCAGGTGCAGGTGTATAAGCCACATGATCGTAAGTACGAATGTCACAAGCGATTGGGAGGATTTGATGAGCCTGAAAATCAAAAAAGGCTACAGCTGGTATAAAACCATCGATACTTACTGCTCCCCATCCAATTTCCGATAAGCACCGATTCATTTCACGAATATTCGGTATTTTTTCGATGCTGATACCAGATGCTTGTAAGCCATCTAAGTAAGCCGTATGGGCTCTTTTCCCTAGGAAATTATAATTCTGACGCATAACGTATCGCCAAACAGCTTGATCTATCGGTGTATACTTGTCATAGTCTTGGTCGACAACGAATTGCTTTAAATGAACAGGAATGTTGACCAATGAAAAATCAGATTCAATGTGACTCATAACTTTATACCTCCCTTAGCAAAATAATGATATTCCGGCAATAGAAAGCGCTATCATTATAAGGTTTACTATAACATCTTTTGGTGGAAAATGGAGTAAAAAAGTTTGCCTATCAAACGCCCAATTCCTATGATACTGTAACGCAGCGAGGCAACTATGATTATAGGTAAAATCAAGAACCCCAATCGATCAATTAAGATTGGGGTTGTATTTGTTTTGTCGCAATCCATATGTTCCCTTTGCAATGAATGCTTTCGTTATTCCTTAGAGGAACGTCGATTTTGTTGTTGCTCTAACATTACATCCATCAATAAATGATCCTGCAATTGATCCATCGGGTCGATGGTTAGCAAGGCTGAGACAGCAGCAAGCGCCGCACGTACGGTTTGATAAGAAAAAAAGGCATCTCGCTCTTCTTCACTGTAGCTAGAAATATCGGCACTTTTAACCGGGTTAGGAAAATCCGCCTCCACTCCGGCCCTATCCATGACGACCAATGCCTGCTTAATAGCTAAAATCGCTGCACTTACGCTTAAAGAGTATTCCTTACGCAGATCATCCCAAACCTCAAAAGCAGTGCGCTCTGTATGCTCTCCATTTAAGCGAGTTATCATCCCACGTTTCCTTCCCTCCTGCAATAGCCAATCGACCAAAATGTCTGGATGGGGTGGAAACGAGTAGTACTGCAATCGCATTTCTAGCTCTGTAGGAAAATTGCGGGCAAATCGAGCATCCTCCAGCTTCATCTCATATCGCCTAGACGGATGGTTGGGTACCATAACGTATACAATTCCATCGCGAATAGCCGTGATTTGCAGCTTTGTCCGGGCTGGTATGCGGGCTTGTGGTGCCTTTTCCCGTCGATAATTGCCTGGAATTAATTGCTCACCAAATAAATGATATTCTAAAGGTGCATCAATCCAAGGAATTGGTTCTCTTGTTTGGATTTGATACGTACCACTAAAAGTTATCCATTCGCTTGGTCGGTGCTGATATCGAACCAAGATCTGATGTTGCTCACACTCTGGCGCCACTTCTTCTTTATCTGCATCAACAGGATGGAGGCGATCATGTTGCAACATGAATCCATCTTCTATGTCTAAACGCTCCAGTAATTCGCGTCTGGATACTCGCTCATAGCCGATGTGATAGATGTTTTTTTTCAAAATGATGTACCCCCCGTAATTACTCTTGTTCCTTGGAAATTCCATAGTGAACAGACTAGAAAAAGCGCCATGAACAGGCGCTTTCTGATTCATTTCTTCTTATTATACATTATTTTGCTGCTGGAAGAATCTCCTGAGCTGAGAAAGTCTTAGAAATTAGCTTCTTAGCAGCCATCCAATCAATGACCTCCTGCCATTGGGCTGTATCCTGGCTGCCAAAAGCTTGACCCTTAGCATCCATCAAAGGAAGTAAGACCTCCAGGCTTTTGTGTTCAATCTCTCTATCTAAAGGAAATTCTGCGGCTTCATGCTGTAAAAGTGCTTCCAGTGCTTCTTTCGGATGAGAAGCAACATGAGCCTGCCCTTTTTGTATCGCTTGCTGGAAGCGTTTTAGCGCCTCCCGCTTTTTTGCCGCCGTCTGATCACTTGTGACCAACACCAATTCATAATAGCTGGGTACACCATAATCAGTCAATCTAAACAAACGAACAGGAACATTATTTTTTTCTAATATCACCTGTTCATGATTGATAAATCCCCCAATGGTGGCGTCCGTTTGCTTAGTGGAGAGGGCTGGGATTAATTGAAAACCAATATCGGTAAAACGAATGTTTGATGAATCTCCCCCGTCAGTTTGGACCATATGCTTCACAATTTCTATGTCAAAGGGAAGAGCAGGATACCCTACATTTTTATCACTTAAATCCTTAGGTGTCAAAACGGTACTATCTTCTCTTACCATTAGTACGTTTAACGGTTCGCGAACGATCGCAGCTAGCGATTTAATTGGCAACCCTTCTGCCTTAGCCACAATGGCCTGCGTTTGATAGCTAATGGCCATATCTACCTTATCCGTAGCTGCCAGCTTCAATGGATCACTGGCGTCCGACGGCATCTTCAGCTCCACCTGCAGATTCGCATCGCGAAAATAGCCTTGTGATTCTGCTGCATATAAAAAACTGTGAACAGCATTTGGATACCAATCTAGAGCGATTGTAAGCTTCTCTGGTGGTTTAGCTTCGGAGGTGGCAGTAGCTGGATTTTCTTTTACAGGGGTATCATTAGAAGCACACCCTGTAGCTAGCATGCTAAGACCAGCAACCAGAATTACTAGCCAATTTTTCACAGCTTTCCTGTTATATACAATTGATTTGTTCATTTTTTTCTCCCTTATATCTAGATGTTCATCCACAATCGATTATTGTCCGAGGTCTTTTTGCTTACGATTGTAGGTAAGAAAGCGCTGTTCCACCAGAGTCATAACCAAAAACAAGCCTAACCCCAGCAAACATAATAAAAGGACAGAAGCAAATAGAGCAGGCGCCTGAAAATTACCGGAAGCCCGTCTGCCAAAATACCCCAGACCCGCACTTGCTCCTAGCCATTCACCAACAGTGGCCCCCGAGATGCTAAAGGTAGCTGCTACCTTTACTCCACTAAAGAAAGAAGGTAATGCACTAGGTACTTCCAACTTGCAAAAGATTTGCCACCGGCTTGCTCCAATCATACGAAAATAGTTACGCCGTTGTGCATCTGTAACGAGGAATCCATCGTACGTACTTACTACAATTGGAAAAAAAGTGAACAGTACAGCAATTGCTATTTTTCCTGGTAACTCATAGCCAAACCACATCATGAACACGGGCGAGAGCGCTAAAATCGGAATGGTTTGTGAGATAATAACATGAGGGTACATGATCTTTTTCATTTTCTCATTAAGATGCATGCATATGGCAATTCCTGTACCTACAAATATAGAGATCGTTAGCCCTAGCAACGCTTCCTGTAAAGTAATCCACAGATGTGTCGTCAATAGCTGATTGCGTAGCTCCCAGAACGCAACGGCAATAAGAGAAGGAGGTGGCAGAATGAATGCAGGTAGCTCAAGCAAGCGACAACTTGCTTCCCATAACAGGAGAAAAGTACATACGGAAGCGAGACCCCATCCGATATGCCGATTCTTTTTCCAGACCTTCTGTGTAATCTTTTGCTCCCGTTTCCTTTGCATTACGGCCATGTCTGTTCTAGATAAGCCATATCCCAAAATAAATACTCCATTTTGCAAGCAGCGATAAAATGCTGTTTCATCCGAGCAAGCTCCTGTTTGTTACTGTCACGGGCAATCTCATTAAGTACACCTTTCAGCCAGTCCGTCGAGTTGGCAAATTCATCACAACTATACATCCGCACCCACTCGCCATACTGCGGATGATCGACTACCCCCGATTTTTGCGCTAATCTTTTCCCAATTTCCTGATAGCTCCACATGCATGGAAGCAAAGCACTCAGCCCTTCTCCCAAGCTTCCTTGGTGAGCGATCTGTAGCATATAGCTTGTATAGGCAAGCATGACGAATGACGGTTCCGCCGTTTCTAATTCATTTTGGGAAATACCTAGTCGTTGAGCGTATCCCCGATGCAAGGACATCTCCTCTTGTATTGTTGATGTCAGGATTTGGGCAAATCGACTGCTCCAGTCTAACCGCGCTGTCTTAACGCTCGCAATCGCAAATAGTTTTGCATATTCCTGTAAAAAGAGATAATCCTGCTTCATGTAATGGATAAATGCAGAGATCGGTAAATTTCCATTAGCAATGCCAGTAATGAAAGGATGAAGATGCGTCTTTTCCCAAATCGGCTTTGCTTCTGCGTATAAAAGCTCTGTAAAAGAAGCTATTTCTATTTCTCGCGTATTCATCGGCGTACCGCCTCCTTTTATGCGAACTCATGTATAACTATGATTTTTATGAAAATGATAAATAAAATCCTGAACGGCTTTTTTGGCATCAGGTGCTTGTGCAATAGCTGAAATGACTGCGATAGCATCGGCTCCATTTTTTCGCAAGCAACTTACATGTTCTGGCTTAATTCCGCCTATAGCCACAATAGGATACCCTCCTACAAATTTGCGAATAGCAAAAAGTCCATTAGGACCGATTGGCTCCCCAGCATCCGTTTTACTTTTCGACGTATACATAGGCCCTACCCCTAAATAATCAGCTCCATATGTAAGAGCGATCCGAGCCTCCTCTATATTGCCGGCTGATATTCCAATGATCATCTCAGGAGGAACCAATTGTTTAACCTGAGCAAACGGCATATCCTCATGTCCTACGTGCACCCCGTCAGCCTGAACCTTGCAAGCCAAGCTCACATCATCATTAATCAGAAAAATGGCATCGTATGTATGACATAGCTCTTTCATACGGATCGCAATTTTCTCTCTTTGAATCGCATCGCTGATGGAGCCAGCTCCTTTTTCTCGCCACTGAACGCATCCGACTCCCGCTTGAAGTGCCTCTGTTAAGATACGAAACATGTTTTCAACGGAGTGCCCGCAATCTTGACTGCCTATTACCAAATAGATACTCCACTTTTGGGATAAATGAGCGAGTCGAGCCAGCTTCATGTCAGCATTCCTTCTATCGGACTACTAGCAGAAGCATAGCGCTTTCGGGGAATGCGTCCTGCTAAAAAGCCTTTTCGTCCAGCCTGAATCGCTAGCTTCATTGCTTCTGCCATTCGTATAGGGTCGTTTGCTAACGCAACTGCTGTATTTAATAATACGCCGTCTGCACCTAGTTCCATCGCTTGCGTCGCATCTGAGGGTGAACCAATTCCAGCATCTACAATGATGGGAACTGTCGCCTCTTCGATCATGATGCTAAGATGCAGAGGATTAAGAATACCTTGACCAGAGCCAATTGGTGAGGCACCGGGCATTACAGCATGAACGCCTACTTCTTGTAGCTTTCGCGCGAGAATGGGATCATCATTGGTGTAGGTTAAAACAGTGAAGCCTTCTTCCACCAATAAAGCAGATGCTCGCAGGGTTTCTATTGGATCGGGCAATAACGTTTTTTGGTCTGCAATTACTTCTACTTTAATCATGTCGCATAATCCGCTCGCTTTTGCTAAACGTGCAATACGTACAGCCTCCTCTGCGGTGGTTGCTCCTGCTGTATTGGGGAGCAGTGTATACGCTGAGAGGTCAAGCGATTCTAAAAAGGTAGGCTCGTTTACTTTTTCCAAATTTAAACGGCGTACCGCAAATGTGATAATTTGCGCTTCAGAGATTGCCACTGCTGCTCGCTGGATTTCCAAATCACGAAATTTCCCGGTACCAATTAAAAAACGTGAGCTACATTCATACTCTCCAATTCGTAAAGTCGTATCCGTCATTGATTATCCTCCTCCAACAAAATGAACTATTTCTATGCGATCCCCATCCATTATGGC
>NZ_LSSO01000191.1:0-51091 GCF_001645205.1 Brevibacillus sp. SKDU10
TGCTCCTCCTTGTAAGGAAGCAGTTATATTATTTCAACTGTCTACCACAAGGGGAGCATATCATTTAAACCGTTAGAGGGTTTTTTCGATTATTAGGTTGTGGTGTTTTCATTTATTATTTTTTCGCAAAAGAGCCACTAATAAAGCAATAGTGAATGATTGAGCGATTGCAAGTAATATCACCATATTCTCAATAAAAGAACCTTTGGTACTTCCGATAACTAAAAACACTAAAAACATTATTGCCATCGTGAGTAACCAGTATAGTATAACGCGTAATATCACAGAAGCTTCTCTCCTTCAGATCAATAATTTATAGTGTCTAACATTAGCGGAAAAAACTCGCAATAGGGTTGGATAAATTAAAGTTCTGGATATTTAAATTCTATACCAAAATCTGCCACTTGGGTAGTTTTTTCGGGTTGAATGGAAAGTCCCACGGGCTTATAAGAAACTGATATAGAACCGCCTATAATTGCATGCCCGTATTGGAACTTAATATTAATCGTACCTCTTTCATGTTTATCAGCGTAAACATATTGAGAAATGTATCCAGAGTGTAGTTGTCTATTACCCATTTGTAAGTCATACTCTGCTGCTACACCAATACCCGGATCCCAATCAGATGCTTTTGAGGAATCTTCGCATTCCCATTTCTTTTTAAAAGCTGGTTTAGTACAATAGCGATTTTCATGATCATCTGGTTTACCTCTTGAGGTCATAGGCATAAAGAATTTGGATGTTACGGGGTATCCGATTGACATTTTATCAGTTAACGTCCAAATCGGGGGTTCTGACCACTCGAAATAACCATATAAATAGTATTTTCGATAACCACTTCTATCACTTTTGACTTCAAAAGCTTTTGCCTTTAACTCTATTTCGCTAAAATCATCTTCTTCATCCTTCTTTTTGGCCAATGATTTATTCATCTCAGATTGACCTTCATCAAATTTATGAGTAACCGTTTTCGAACCAATTTTTTAGCACCTTGATCAATCAATGCTTGCAAGATATGAGGAGGCATATCTTCCAGTTCCTCTTCATCCAAACCAATGTTTGAAATAAGGGCTTCTCGTTCACTTTCTTTCAATTCTGTTTGAGTTGTTTCGGCATAAGCGCTAAAACATAAACTTAAAGATAGAAAAACAGTAAGAGCAGAAAACAGTAATCTCTTCATAATATTTCTCCTTTTCTTATATTTAAGAACAGAATAATTATATATGAAAAAAATGTCAAATATTGAGAAATCATGTAGAACTCGTTTTGCTGCTCGAACTTTAAATACCATTTCTATCCATTGCATATTTTCCTCATCATAAAATAAAGTAGGAACATATATTCGTATTCGAGGAGATGTTTTGATGGCTAGCAAAATTCTTGACCCACTTGTAACGAAATTTATTTTGCCGGAGCATGCAGAAATGTTACGTCAGTATCACGAGGATAAGAAGCTCATCGAGAAACCGATCATTGAAGAGGACGAGTTAGCCAAGTTTTGTTATAGGATATCTGACTCACGACAGTATGACTATGCCTTAACAATTAGTTGGTGGAAAGAAACAAAAGGGGGCCGAGGCGTGATAGAATCCGCTTGGGGATGGGTAGATAAGTTTGATTCTTAATTTAAACAGATTAAGCTAAAGAATGATGAGGATTTCTGGTGGATACCTGTAGAAGATGTAGTGAGTGTGGAAGTCTAAGCAGTGCATCTTTACAATTACATAGAATGTATTTCCTGTGGGAACAGGGATACAGTCAACACCCCATCGAATAAGATTTATGATGGGGTGTTTATGTTATTGTCGAGTAGCCTTAACTAAGTTTCCGGCTATCCCACCAACTAAAAATGGATTTTATTATTTTATTAAAGTCATCATAAAAAACCATTGTCAGAACTCCTAATATTGTTATTAATGCTGAAATTGATCCAGCATTAATAAACAACCCTATAAACATAATAACAAATCCTACGTACAAACCAGTATCTTTGTTATCGGCGATGATTATCTTTTTTTTGAAGCTCTCGTTTCCTTTTATTAACTCATCTAGTGTTACATTGTATAACTCGCTAAGTAAAATCAAATTATCAATGTCAGGATAGCTTTTGTCATTTTCCCATTTATAGACAGCTTGTCTAGTCACACCAATTTTTTGAGCTATATCTTCTTGTGAAAGAGACTTTAATTCACGGAACCTTTTCAATTGCTGACCTAAACTCATTTCATTCATCCTTTTTTGTATCATCATTGCATATAAAGAAATAATTAGTAAAGAAACCATTGGTAACAATGCATGTAAACTAGTGGTTTACATCAACAAATCCCGCCAGTATCGACCAAGCGGGGTCTTTTTTCGTTAAAACCTCCATTTACTCGTCTAAGCATTGATAAAGCCGACACGTAATAACGTAATAACGTAATAACGTAATAACGTAATAACGTAATAGCGGAAGCGAGGCGAGGATAGTTGATAAAAAGTCGGTTGAAAGTGATTTTGGCCGAACGTAATTTAACACAACAGGAATTAAAAATGAAAATGAAATACCCTGTTGCAAATTCTACTTTAAGCAATATTGTGAATGGGACAATCCCTAAACTAGAGACAGCATCAGATATAGCTCAAGCCTTAGAGATGAAAATTGAGGATATATGGATATTTGACTGAGAGCCCATTCACAAAATAAATTTAATGTGGACAGGAAATATTTAGTGACGATGGGAATGCACTGTACCATCAAGATTAAGGAGCTGGTGCAGATGTGGATCGTCCATCAACGGATGGCAGAGCTTTGGTTCATCAATAAGACAAGGGAGCTTACCGACTCGGAAATGATAGAAATGAGTCATTGTCTGAGTGCAAACGCTCAAATAGCTTGGGAGATTGCAAAACTCAAAAACTTATCTTTTATCGCCAGTATGACGAACGACACGGACTGGCAGCATGAGCTATGCTCAAGGATAGAGAAGGTAGAGGGGTGAAATGAAAAGCCCCTCTATCATTTTGAAGTGACGTGATACCACTTTTGATACTGTTTTTTCGTTTAAATAATGATTTTCGTGTTAAAAAGCGTTGCACCAAACGGTATAAAAGTGTATTTTATGCGGTTTTTGGTTTTACTTTCGCGAAAGAATAGTCGAGATGGAAGGATTCCATTGATTCGTTCATTAAAAACACAGCCACCCTTTTGCCACCGTAATTGCTGGGAGAACATCGATATAACATGATGCACTAGAATACACTATGATATTTCAAAGCTTATAAAACCTTGTTATATCAATAGTTGCAGGATGTAATAGAAAACAACTAAAACACAGCTCGTTGCTCAATAACTACATGAAGCATTTATGGCTGTTTTACGTATGGATGACAAGTAATAGTTGAATAAATAAGACTTTTGTTACGAACAGTGACTCATTGCCCCCATCGTCTAGCTCTGAATTGGTAGGCGGATGGGGGATATTTTATCTATTCGTAAGTCACCTGAATGAGTCCACTTCTAGTTACCTAGCTTTAAAAGCAGAATATAAAAGCGCCTTTCTCATCTGGGAGGGGCGCTTTTTCTATATCAATCATAAAAAGGGGTTACGGCTAAGTTGCAGACCAAGAAGGGGAAACAAGAACATCTCTGCGTATGGTGGGGAAATTAGCAAGCATCCAAATATTACACGGCCCTTATTATCATAGACTTTATTTATTATATTGTTTCTATTATAATAAGCGCCTTTGTTGAATAGATTTTCTTACATCTCCCTGCTGTGATCCCCACCATACTTAGAGGACGACGGCGAGTTGACGTGATAGATAAGAATACATTATGATGTTCTAGCAACCCTAAAACATTGCTTTATCAATGTTTGTAGGTTAAACAGAATACAGTTTTGATACAGGTAAATGCTCTATGGCAACGAAAAGCATGAAGGCTGTTCTATGCATAGTTGATATCTTAGAGTCGTGGCCTGACACCATTCTGGCTGTCAGGTCTTCGCTTTGTTAGGCCCAATTTCGTAAACAAGGAGGGGTAGAGATGTCCCCAAATGCTGTATATATCCACATCCCTTTTTGTACTAATAAATGTTACTATTGTGATTTTAATTCTTTTGTTACCAATAATCCTCAGTTGGTCTGGGATTACTTAGAAGCTTTACGCCGGGAAATGACGTTAACGTTCCAGCAAAATCCTCCTGAGCAGATAGAGACAATCTTTGTTGGCGGAGGAACTCCAACGTATTTAGATCAGGAGCAAATGGCGCTATTTTTGCATATGGTAAATGAATATCTTGCTCCTTATTATAGTGCTGATCTGGAATGGACCATGGAAGCAAATCCAGGTACTACTGATCTTGAGAAATTAAAGCTGATGAGATCATCTGGAGTAAATCGAATTAGTTTTGGTGTCCAATCATTCCAAAGTGATTTATTAAAACGGATTGGCCGTATTCATGATGTAGATGAGGTTTATCAAAGTGTGAATAATGCGATTCAAGCTGGGTTTGACAACATCTCAATTGATTTAATGTTTGGTCTGCCGGATCAGACCATGTGGATGTTTGCTCAAAGCTTGCAAAAAGCGATGGAGCTGCCAATCACGCACTTATCCTCCTACGGTTTAAAGGTAGAGGAGAATACCTTATTTCATACTCTGTATCAAAAAGATCAATTACCACTACCGACAGAGGACACAGAGCTAGAGATGTATCTTCTTTTAATAGAAACACTTGAGAAAAACGGGATGTCCATGTACGAGATTAGTAATTTTGCCAAGCCGGGTAAACAGAGCAAGCATAATAAGACTTATTGGTTAAACCAGGATTATTATGGTATTGGGGCTGGAGCACATGGATATATAAATGGAACTAGACATGTTAATGCCGGTCCGCTAGCTGTTTACACACGAATGGCAATGGAAGGCTCTCCGCGTGTAGAGGAATTTGAGGTAACGCAGAAGGAAGCAATGGAGGAGCAAATGATTCTGGGCTTACGTTTGCGTGAAGGAGTAGATATGGAGAGGTTTGTTAATCGCTTTGGTCGAACCGTCCAAGAAGAATTCGGAGAAACATTACAGCAGGAACTCCAAAAGGGAATGATAGAAATCGTAGACCAGCATGTACGTCTAACACCAAAGGGCTTACCACTTGGCAACGAAGTGTTTGCTGCTTTTTTACGCGTGTAGATGGAATATCATGTGAATGAAGTAGGAAGAGAAGAGACAAGGTATCAAATTTTAGAAAATGACATCAGAAAGCACTTTTATGCGGAGAAACCCGAAAAAAGTGCTTTTTTTCTCCTATTTTTTTGCATTTTTCATAGGAGAGAAGTTGACAAATCATCTGTCACTTGATAAGTTAATAGTATCCGTTAGCACTCGCTTGATCTGAGTGCTAACAAAACCAAACCAGAAGTTGCCAATCGACATAGCCAAACATGTTAGAAGGAGGGCGTTTAGGTATGTTAACGGAGCGACAAAAGCTTATTTTGCAAGCTATTATTGAAAATTACATTCATTCGGCAGAACCCGTTGGCTCCAGAACCATTTCCAAACGGCCTGAAATCACCTTCAGTTCGGCTACGATCCGCAACGAAATGTCTGATTTGGAGGATTTGGGTTATTTGGAGCAGCCGCATACCTCTGCAGGACGTGTTCCTTCCACGAAAGGCTATCGCTTCTACGTGGACCACATAGTGGAGCCTAATTTGTTGAAGAATAATGTAGATGTAAGCACTTGGAAGCAAATGTTTGCTGATCGGATCTTGCATTTTGAAAATGCCGTGGAACAGACAGCATCGGTCTTATCCCAATTGACTAACTACACGGCAGTTGTTCTTGGACCAGAAATCTTTGAACATCGCTTGAAACATCTGCAAATTATCCCTTTGAGTGACACACAAGCTGTAGCGATTATTGTAACTCAAACAGGGCGTGTAGAAAATAAGCGTATTGATTTGCCGACGGGACTATCACCGAGCGATATGGAGAAATTGGTTAATGTTTTAAACACAAGATTGCAAGATACACCATTATGGCAATTGCGCCAACGCTTGTATCAAGAAGTATCTGATGAGTTGAAGCGTCATGTGGATCATTATGAAGAGATGCTAACTATGATTAGTAATGCTATTGAAAGTGATTCATCTGATCGTTTGTTGCTGCGAGGAACTACTAAGTTCATGGAGCAGCCAGAGTTTCAGGATGTAGAAAAAGTCAAAGAGATTTTAGAGCTGTTTGAACGCAGTGACCAAATGACGCATCTGTTTGAAACCAATGAGAAGGGATTGCAGATACGCATTGGTCATGAAAATCATCTTGACGCCATGAAGAATTGTAGCATCGTTACGACCAATTATTCCTTTAACGGTAAGCCTGTAGGTACTATTGGTATACTTGGACCTACGCGTATGGAGTATGGTAAAGTGATTGCTGTCCTGGATTTCATTGCTTTGGGATTGTCACGGATGTTAACTGCACAAATAGAAGGACAATCTTCAGAGGAGCAAGAGGATTCATGACGCACAAGGCGGGCTGGTTACAGTTGCTCGCTTACATAGATTAAGATTATTAGTCACACAAGAGGAGGTAATCAGATTGAGCGAAGAGAAAGCAAAGGTTGAACTTGAGCAAGAAGAAATGGCTCAAGACCAAGCCAAGCAAAATGAGCAAGCTGAAACTGAGGCGGCAGAAACAGGTGAAACATCTGACCTAGCAATGGAAGTGGAGCGTCTTCAGGCTCAATTGCAAGAGCAAGAAAACCGTTTGCTACGCAACCTGGCAGATATGGATAATATGCGTCGTCGCTCACGTAAAGAGCAAGAGGATTTACAAAAATATGCCTCTCAAAAGGTAGTGGAATCCTTACTGCCAGCGCTTGATAACTTTGAACGCGCTCTTGCTGTTGATCCTAATACTGCTACTGCTGAAAGTATTCTACAAGGGGTGCAAATGGTGTACCGCCAAGTAATTCAGGTATTCGAGCAAGAAGGCCTACAAGCTATTGAATCAGTTGGTCATGCGTTTGATCCACATGTACATCAGGCTGTGATGCAAGTGGAAGATTCTAATTACGAAGCAAATGTTGTCGTAGAAGAATTACAAAAGGGTTATCAATTCAAGGACCGTGTTATCCGTCCTGCAATGGTTAAAGTAAACGCGTAAATGAAGATGTTTTAGCCCAAAAATCATTCACATTTTGTAGATAATCGAGGAGGAAAAGATTTATGAGTCGTGTAATTGGTATTGACCTTGGTACAACTAACTCTTGTGTAGCGGTTATGGAAGGTAACGAGCCTATCGTTATTGCCAATGCTGAAGGAAACCGTACAACACCTTCTGTAGTTGCTTTCAAAAACGGAGAGCGCATTGTTGGTGAAACAGCAAAACGCCAAGCAATTACAAACGCTGATAATACGGTTATCTCCATCAAACGTTGGATGGGTACAGATCATAAAGAAACATTAGAAGGTAAAGATTATACACCTCAAGAGGTTTCCGCAATGATTCTGCAAAAGCTTAAAGCAGATGCAGAAGCTTACCTAGGACAACCGGTGACTCAAGCAGTTATCACAGTTCCTGCTTATTTCAATGACAGCCAACGCCAAGCTACTAAAGATGCAGGACGCATTGCCGGTTTGGAAGTTTTGCGTATTGTCAACGAGCCTACAGCGGCGGCACTTGCTTATGGTTTAGAGAAAAATGAAGACCAAACAATCCTAGTTTATGACTTGGGCGGCGGTACATTCGACGTATCTATCCTTGAGTTGTCTGAAGGTTTCTTTGAAGTTAAAGCTACTTCTGGAGATAACAAACTAGGTGGGGACGACTTTGACCAAGTGATCATGGATTATTTGGTAGCTGAATTTAAGAAAGAAAACGGCATTGACCTATCTCAAGATCGCATGGCTATGCAGCGTTTGAAAGATGCGGCTGAGAAAGCGAAAAAAGATTTGTCCGGCGTTGTTACTACTACGATCTCTTTACCGTTTATCACAGCAGATGCTTCTGGTCCTAAGCATATGGAGATTAGTTTGTCCCGTGCGAAATTTGAAGAGATCTCTGCTGGTTTGGTAGAGCGTACGATGGGTCCTACTCGTCAAGCTCTATCCGATGCTGGTCTTTCTCCAAACCAAATTGACCGTGTTCTTCTTGTTGGTGGTTCTACTCGTATCCCAGCGGTACAAGAAGCAATCAAGAAGTTCATTGGCCAAGAACCTCATAAAGGTGTTAACCCAGATGAAGTAGTAGCCCTTGGTGCTGCTGTTCAAGCGGGCGTGTTAACTGGTGATGTTAAAGACGTAGTGCTTCTTGACGTAACACCACTTTCACTTGGTATTGAAACATTGGGTGGAGTATTCACGAAGTTGATCGATCGCAACACAACGATCCCAACAAGTAAATCTCAAGTGTTCTCTACAGCAGCGGACAACCAAACAGCGGTTGATATCCATGTTCTGCAAGGGGAGCGTCAAATGGCAGCAGACAACAAAACGTTGGGCCGTTTCCAATTGACTGATATCCCACCAGCACCACGCGGTGTTCCACAAGTAGAGGTTAGCTTCGACATTGATGCTAACGGTATCGTAAACGTTCGAGCTAAAGATTTGGGAACAGGTAAAGAACAAGCAATCACAATCACTTCTAGCTCCGGTCTTTCTGACGAGGAAATCGACCGCATGGTAAAAGAAGCGGAACTAAATTCCGAAGCAGATAAGAAACGCAAAGAAGAAGTAGAAATTCGCAACGAAGCAGATCAGTTAGTATTTACTACTGAGAAAACACTAAAAGACCTTGAAGGTAAAGTAGAGCAAGCTGAGATCGACAAAGCTAACGAAGCGAAGGATAAAACGAAAAAAGCTCTAGAAGGCGGTAACTTCGACGAGATTAAAGCTGCGAAGGAAGAGCTTTCTGGAATCGTTCAACAATTGTCTGTTAAATTGTATGAGCAAGCAGCACAAGCACAACAAGCGGCTCAAAATGCTGACGGTGAAGGTGCAGCTCAAGCAGGAAAAGACAACGTGGTAGATGCTGACTATGAAGTAGTTGACGAAGAAAAGAAACAATAAGAATAGATACAATGATTGTAAGAGGAGTCAAAGTCACACAATGTTGACTTTGACTCTTTTCCTTTATGGAATGGGGATTCTATTGAAGCTTGCAAGTATACATGCTAAGATTATCTTTGATTGTCTTGGATACGGGAGTGATAGACAAGTATGAAACGAGATTATTATGAGGTGCTGGGACTTGGAAAAGACGCCAGTGCAGATGATATAAAAAAGGCATATCGCAAGTTGGCAAGACAGTATCATCCGGACGTTAATAAAGAGGCAGATGCTGAACAGAAATTTAAAGAAGTAAAAGATGCATATGATGTACTCTCCGATGACCAAAAACGTGCACAATACGATCGCTTTGGACATCAGGACCCGAACCAAGGCTTTGGCGGAGGCTTTGATGCTTCTGGTATGGGCGGCTTTGGTGATATCTTTGACATGTTCTTTGGTGGCGGTGGACGTCGTGCTAATCCAAATGCACCGCGCCGTGGGGCTGACTTGGAGTATGCGATCAACATTGACTTCCTGGATGCTGTATTTGGCAAAGAAAGAGACATTGAGATTCAACGTGAAGTAGAATGCGATACGTGTCACGGCAGTGGAGCCAAACCTGGTACAAAGGTAGAAACCTGCTCAAGATGTAATGGATCTGGACAGGAGGAGGTTCAGGCAAACACTCCATTTGGGCGCGTTGTGAATCGCCGTGTTTGCTCTGTTTGTCATGGTAAAGGAAAGCAGATCAAGGAAAGATGTACAACGTGCAGAGGCACTGGTCGCAATAAAGTCAAACGCACGATCCACATTAACATCCCTGCTGGGGTGGATGATGGACAGCAAATGCGCATTACTGGCGAAGGTGAAGCTGGTGTGAATGGTGGACCAGCGGGTGATGTTTATGTTATGTTCCGTGTACGTAAACATGATTTCTTTGAACGCGATGGCAACGACATCTATTGTGAGATGCCAATTAATTTTGCTCAAGCAGCTCTAGGTGATGAAATTGAGGTGCCTACAGTAGATGGACGTGTGAAGCTGAAAATCCCAGCAGGAACACAAACCAACACTTTCTTCCGCCTGCGTGGAAAAGGTGTGCCACACTTACGTGGAAATGGACGGGGCGATCAGCACGTGAAGGTTAAAGTAGTGACACCTACGAAATTAACCGATCGTCAAAAAGAGCTGTTACGTGAACTTGGGGGACTAGAAGACGGTGCACCCCTGCATGAACAACCAGAAGAGAATTTCTTCGATAAAATCAAGCGTAAATTACGTGGCGAATAAGGCGAATAATATGTTGTGGAAAGCTAGATGGGGGATGGTAGAGCATGAATTGGTCAGAAGTTAGTATTCACACCACGGCAGAGGCGGTTGAGGCTGTCTCTAGTATTTTGTATGAAGCGGGAGCAGGTGGCGTTGTCATTGAAGATCCCGAAATTTTATCCCGTGAGTGGAGCACGCCTTTTGGTGAAATCTACCACCTCTCACCAGATGACTTTCCAACTGATGGTGTGATTGTAAAAGCTTATTTTCCTGTGAATAGCTATTTGGGCGAAACCGTTGAAGAAATTAAAACACAGGTAAATGAACTTCTGACCTTCGGATTGGATGTCGGTAAAGGAACCGTAACTATGACCGAGGTTCATGAAGATGATTGGGCATCTGCTTGGAAAAAATACTACAAGCCAGTTGCCATTTCAGAACACATCACGATCACACCGATCTGGGAGGAGTACAAACCAAAGCGAGAAGGGGAGCTTATTATCGAAATGGACCCTGGCATGGCTTTTGGTACAGGTACACATCCTACCACTGTGCTGTGCATTCGTGCGATTGAACGCTACCTGAAAAAAGGGGATCGCGTTTATGATGTGGGAACAGGCACAGGGATTTTAAGTATTGCTGCTGCTAAGTTAGGTGCATCTTCCTTGACGGCCATGGATTTAGATGAGATTGCTGTTCGTTCTGCTCAAGAGAACTGTAGCATTAACAAAGTAGCTGACAAGGTTTTGGTGAAACAGAACAATCTGCTCGATGGGATCAATGAAAAAGTTGAAGTCGTGGTTGCCAATATCTTAGCCGAAGTAATTATTCGTTTCACGGATGATGTTCATCGTGTATTATTGCCTGGCGGTACGTTTATTGCTTCAGGGATTATTGGAGCGCGTGAAAATGATGTAAAAGAGGCATTAGCTGCCTCGAATTTGGAAGTTATAGAAACAGTTTACATGGAAGACTGGGTAGCAATTATCGCGAAAAAACGTTAGAATAATGGGGTTAATGATCAGATGCAACGTTATTTTATAGATAGCCAACAATTTTTTGACAATCAAGTGGTTATTACCGGAGACGATGTTCACCACATTGTGAAGGTTATGCGCACAGAGATTGGCGATCATATTTTGGTTAGCGATGGGAGAGGACGGGTGGTTAAAGCCCGTCTTTCTGCCTTGGAGCCCAAAGAAGTGCGCGCTGAGATCGTGGAGCATATCACGAAACAAACAGAATTACCCGTATCGGTAACGATTGGTCAGGGGTTGCCAAAAGGGGACAAACTAGAGTGGATTTTACAAAAGGGAACGGAGCTTGGAGCGACTTCCTTTGTACCGTTTCAATCAGAGCGTACCATCGTTAAGCTAGATGCAAAGAAAGAAGCTAAAAAGCTAGAGCGTTGGTCAAAAATTGTAAAAGAAGCTGCTGAGCAATCACATCGGGCCTATTTACCTGAGGTGTTAACTCCGCTTTCCTTTAAGCAGGTGGTTGAACATGCGAAAAGCTATACCACTGCTGTTATTGCATATGAAAAAGAAGATACAAAACGATTGGGCGAGGTGCTGTCAAACTTGTCTGTTGGCGACTCGCTTTTCGTCATGATTGGACCAGAAGGTGGATTTTCTGAAAGTGAAATTCAGTATGCAGAAGAAAATGGTATCCATTCTGTTTCGCTTGGTCCCCGTATTTTACGCACGGAAACAGCTAGTCAGTATTTGCTAGCTGCCGTTTCCTATCAATTTGAATAAGTCATACGTAACAGTGAAAGGAGGAGAGCAATGAATAAGGTTGCTTTCCATACATTGGGCTGTAAAGTAAACAGTTATGAAACAGAAGCGATTTGGAACCTGTTCAAGCAGAATGGCTATGAACGGGTAGACTTTGAGCAGGATGTAGCCGATGTATACATTATTAATACCTGCACAGTTACCAATACTGGTGACAAAAAAAGCCGTCAAGTAATTCGACGTGCTATCCGTCGTAACCCTGAGGCGATTGTTGCTGTCACAGGGTGCTATGCACAAACCTCACCAAAAGAGATCGCTGAAATTCCAGGTGTTGACATCGTGGTAGGTACACAAGGCCGCGATCGTTTATTGGAGTATGTTGCACAGATTCGCGGAGAACGCACACCGATTAACGCGGTAGGAAATATCATGAAAACACGTGATTTTGAAGAGCTTGACGTACCGAATTTTTCCGATCGTACGCGTGCTTCCCTTAAAATTCAAGAAGGCTGTAACAATTTCTGTACTTTCTGTATTATTCCGTGGGCACGTGGTCTCATGCGTTCCCGTAAGCCCGAAAGCGTGATTGAACAAGCCAAAAAACTAGTAGCGGAAGGATATCTTGAGATCGTTCTGACTGGTATTCACACAGGTGGATATGGAGAGGATTTAGAGGATTACAATCTGGCAAAATTACTAGTTGAATTGGAAAAGGTGGAAGGCTTAAAACGTATTCGCATTAGTTCTATTGAAGCGAGTCAAATTACGGATGAGGTCGTGGCAGTAATTGACCGCTCCGAGAAAATTTGCCGCCATCTGCACGTACCACTGCAAGCAGGCAATGATGCTGTATTAAAACGCATGCGTCGCAAGTATACTACGGCAGAATTTATGGAGCGTATTCGTAAAGTTCGCAAGGCATTACCTGGAGTTGCTATCACAACGGATGTGATTGTTGGTTTCCCGGGTGAGACCGAAGAGCAATTTGTAGCGGGCTATAGCTTTATTAAAGAGCTAGGCTTTGCAGAGCTGCATGTCTTCCCGTATTCTATGCGCACAGGAACCCCTGCTGCACGGATGGAAGATCAGGTGGATGAAGAAGTGAAGAAGGAACGTGTAGCGAAGCTTATTGAATTAAATCAACAGCTATCTGTAGAATATGCACAGCCGTTTATCGGTGATGTTCTAGAGATCATTCCAGAGCGTCCGTATAAGGAAGACCCAACGAGCGGCAAGCTAATGGGCTATTCCGATAATTACTTGAACGTGGTGTTTGAGGGTACAGAGGATATGATTGGGAAAATTTGCAAGGTTCGTCTCGATGAGGTTGATGCTGAATATTGCAAAGGAACGTTCGTTCGAGTAATAGAATCCCTACCTATCGAAATGGACAGCAAAGGAAAAGCAGTATGAAGGAAATCTCTGCAGGCGGTGTCGTCTATCGAAAACGAGATGGAGAGATTAGCTTATTGATGATCAAGGATCGTTTTGGCAAGGTAACGGTAGCGAAAGGCAAGCAAGAGCCAGGCGAGACCTTGATGCAGACTGCTATTCGAGAAATTGAAGAGGAAACGGGCATACAAGGGGAACTAGGCCCATTGCTAGAGGTTGTTCACTACACCTACCAGCATCCGATTCAGCAAATTTTGATTGAAAAAGAAGTACACTATTATTTAGTCAAAGCGTTGACGGATCAAGTAACGGTTCAGGTAGAAGAAATCGATGCAGTGCAATGGCTCAAGCCAGAGGCTGCTTGGGAACTACACGAACAAGCCGGTTATGAGAACAACCGCAGTGTGTTGCGAAAAGCTTTGGAAACCTTGGGAATACAGGTTATATAGAACAATGAGAGCTCGACCAGAAATGGTTGGGCTTTTGTTGTCCAGTCGCATTTAGTGGCAGGATGAACCTTGTATGTTTATGTGGACAGGAAGATATAGGCGATTGTGGACCTTGTCATTAGGGGGAACAGTAAAAGAAAGTCAAACACCAGCGTAGAGCATCTAAGAAACCCCTTACAAAAATGAACAATTGCGTATAGTGTTAAAAAAGGGTTTGTTCCGCAGCTCAACAGCGTTATGATAAAGAACGACAAATAGAAAAGGGAGTGGTAGGAATGTACGGATGGATCATCCTGTTTGCCTTTTACGGTATAGGTGTTATCTTTCATAATTACCTGTATATTCCTCTTCCAGGCAGTCTCATTGGGCTTATACTTTTGACAACGAGTTTGGTAACAAAGTTGGTACCATTGCGATTAGTGGAAGGGGCGGCAGATTTTTTACTCAAAAACATGCTCTTGTTTTTTGTCCCTATTATCGTTGGAGTTACGCCTTATTTTCATTATTTGGAGCAAAAACCGCTTGCCATCCTTGTGGCATTAGTGGCAGGTCCTGTAGCTGTCATGATGGTAACCGGAATTGTGGTCCAAAAATGGCGTGACTGGGAAAAACGAAAAGAGGATGTACTTCTACAGCAAAGTGAACGGGGGGACTGAGGATTATGTGGGAGGTTATCGCGATTCTCCTAACACTAGCTGGTTATATGGTGGCTAAAATGGTATCAAAAAAATATCCGTTTGTGCAGCCAATGATTGCAGCGTCCATTTTAGTGTGGTTAGTGTGGTGGCTTATCAATAGTGATTGGAAACTCTATGATAGAGGAGGCTCGTACATTTCTTTCTTTTTAGGGCCGGCAACAGTAGCGTTAGCCATCCCATTGGCAAAACAATTTAAACAGGTATTAGAGCTGTGGAAAGCTATTTTAGCTGGTGTCGCTAGCGGATGCATTGTTGCGATTTCTTCATCATGGTTCATGATTTGGATAATGGGAGGAGATCAAACCCTGATTCGTAGCATGATTTCTAAATCGGTCACGACTCCTATCTCGGTCGAATTAACCAATACAATCGGAGGAATACCTGCATTAGCGGCCTTATTTACAGCCGTAACAGGTATTGTCGGAAGCTTGCTATATCGGCTTGTCATACGTGTGGGACGCATCTCAGATGATTGGGCCATTGGATTAGCAGTGGGAACCAGCGCTCATGCAGTCGGCACAGCAGGTATGATGAATCAGAGTCAACGAAAAGCTGCGGCGTCTAGCTTGGCAATGATCTTAGCGGGAATTATTACATCTATTTATTTTATCCCGATTCAGATGCTGCTTTCTTAACTATCGTGTTATTTTTGACACCTATCGTGCAGCAGAACTTTGCTTATAATGGCACTAGAACTACCTATGCATATTTTTACATACCACTAAATCTTCTTCTTGCGAGGTGTTTAACGGTTATTCGTCACGTTAATCCTTCAAATTATACAATCGTATCACCGCTTATTAATGAGTGATGGGGTGGGAGACAGATGGCGGACGTGCTCCCTAAATTATTTTTTGAGCATTTTACTCATACTAGCTTCATTGCTGAAAAGAATGGCGAATTGATAGGCTTCTTAATTGGTTTTTTGTCTCAAATCCATACAGACGAAGCTTATATTCACTTTGTAGGTATACATCTGTGAGTATCGGAAAAATCAACTGGGGAAACGCTTGTATAAGCAATTTTTTCAAAAGGTGCTAGAAAGTAATCGCCATGTTGTGTGTTGCGTAACGTTGCCTGTCAACAAGGCTTCCATAGCCTATCATCAGAAAATGGGATTTGAAATTGAACAAGGGGATTCGGAAGTAGATGGCATCTTTGTTTTTACTGACTATGATGGAAAAAATGAGCATCGTGTTTTATTTGTGAAGCAATTAACCTAATCAAATATGTGAAAAAAGGTAAGTAACTATGCGGAAAAACCCATACGTACTTACCTTTTTTTTATTGTGATTTTGCTTGCGAAAAGGAGATGTGAAGATAAAGCTTATTTGTGTTCTGGGATTAACCACTGAATTCCTTTGGCTATGCTAGAAGCGAAGGGGAGAGCAATTACGGAGCATAATAAGTTAAAAATCGTTTGCGCATGGGCAATTTGCATAGAAGGATTCGTTGTCAATAATCCTGCTAAATAAGCTAGCATTGAAACAAATGGCAGGAATACAAGTCCCCCGACTACATTAAAAAGCGTGTGGCACCAAGCAACTTGCTTAGAAGCGGTATTTGTGCCAATGCTAGCAATGATGGCGGTGATACAGGTACCGATGTTACCACCTAACACGATGGAAATGGCTGTGTCCATGGAAAAGACTCCGTAGGTTATTAATGTCATGGTAATGGCTGTTGTAGCAGCGCTGCTGTGAACTAAGGCTGAAAAGACTGTCCCAGTCAAAAGACCAATCCAAAGGGAGTGCTTGCTTTCAAGAAATAAGGTTCGGAACGTTTGTGAGTTTTCTAAAGGCTTGGCAATGACTTGCATCGTATCAATGCCTAGAAATATGAGGCCAAATCCCCCAATAATTAGTCCTATTGCTTTTGATCTACGCTTGGGCTGCAACCACATAGCCACTCCAATCAATAGCATAGGAACGGCAAAATCCTCGAGATGCAGAGCAATTAATTCTGTAGTAATGGTAGAACCTACATTGGTACCTAAAATGATTCCAATAGTCTGTGAGAAGCCGATAATACCTGCTTGCGTCAGCCCGATTGTTAAGACCGTAACAGCCGTGGAGCTTTGCAAAACAAAGGTAGAAAAAAGACCAGAAAAAAAACTATGTGTTATTGAACGGGTAAAACGTGTTATAATCAGTTCCATTCGCTGTCCTGCTAATTGATTAAAGCCAATTCTCATAGCGTACAGTCCAAGCAAAAAGAAACTGAGTCCCATGAAAAACGGCAACAAGATGTGATATAACATGGACAATTCAATTCCCCCCATGAAAGGTACCTTATAAATACGCTATGCTTGTACAGAGACAAGCATGACTAGGAGGATATAGAGAAGTGACGAAAGTATTATTGCAACGAAATCGTAAAAAGCGTTTGGAAGCAGGTCATCCTTGGGTGTTTCAATCCGAAGTATTGGAGATTCAGGGAGATTTTCTAGCTGGGGATATCGTAGAAATTTGTAATCATCAAGGACATTTTTTAGCAAAAGGCTATATTAACCCTGATTCCCAGATGATCGTGCGTGTAATGAGCTATAATCCAAAAGAAGAGGTTGATTATGACTTTTTTGTCCGTCGGTTCCGCGAGGCAAAAGAAACACGTGAACGCTTTGTAGACAATCCTAGAGCTTGTCGCGTCATATATGGAGAGGCAGATTTTTTACCGGGTCTGATTGTTGACCGTTATAACGATGTTCTGGTTATGCAAGTTCTATCGCTGGGGATGGATATCCGTCTCGATATGATTAAAATGGCTTTGATAGAAGTATTTGAGCCAGCCGGCATTTATTTGCGCAATGATGTGCCTGTGCGAGAGCTGGAAGGATTGGAACAAGGAAAAGGCGTTTTGTATGGAGAATGCCCGGCAGAGATTGAGATCGAGGAAAACGGTTTGAAATATGTCGTGGATATTGTGGAAGGGCAGAAAACAGGTTTTTTCTACGATCAGCGTGAAAACCGAGCAGCGATTGCTCCGTTAATGACCGGTTGGGGAGAAAAACATGGCATCAAGGTTTTACCAATAGGCGAAGATGATGAGCCTATTTACGACAAAAAAGGTAAAAAACGCGATGTGTTACCAAAGCTGGATGAAGCAGGTCAACCAATCCAGCGCCCAGTAGATCGACGCGGTAAAGTAATGAAGAATCCATTCTGGGATGGAGCAGAAGTATTGGAATGCTTTACACATACGGGTTCCTTTACTCTAAATGCTTGTAAGCACGGTGCGAAGAAGGTAACAGCACTCGATATCTCGGAGCATGCTATCGAAACAGCAAAGCGCAATGTAGGACTTAATGGATATTTACATCGAGTTGATTTTGTGGTGGCAAATGCCTTTGATTATCTACGCGAAAATGTGGAAGCGGGTAAGAACTGGGATGTTGTCATCCTAGATCCTCCAGCCTTCGCAAAATCTCGTGGTGCGGTAAAGGGTGCTTGCCGTGGTTACAAGGATATTAATCTACACGGCATGAAACTAGTACGTCCAGGGGGATACTTAGTAACAGCATCATGCTCGTATCATATGTCACCAGATTTATTTCTGGAAACCATTCAGCAAGCAGCATATGATGCGAAAAAGATTTTACGTTTAATAGAATGGCGTGGCGCTGGCAAAGACCATCCGCAAATTAGTGGAGCGGATGAAGGGCACTATTTAAAATTTGCGATTTTTGAAGTAAGAGACCGTAAATAAGAGAAGTAACTCACGGCTTTTGTAAAGAAAACAAGAAGCATCCTCTCACTATTAAATGAAAGTGAAAAGGGTGCTTTTTTACTTATACTTACCTCTGGAAGTTGGAAATAAAGGGGGTGTATAGGTGATCAATTGTCATTTTTGTTTTTCTCTTGTCTCTTGTCTATTCAGGATATTTCATTGAGGCTTCGTAGCAAGTACTTGAAACTCTTTCTATTTTAGCTTGTTAGATTATCTAAGAATTGTTGTACATCCTCACCTGCCAACGATGCAGCAACCGGCTGATAGTGATTGGAATATGGATTGCTAAAACCATGAAGGGCTGGATACTGTTTTAAGATAACCTCCGGGGTTCTGGCTAGTGTTTGCAATAAAGCAGAGAGATCAAATGCAGGCTCAGACTGTCCGTAAAGAAGAAGAACAGGGACTTTGGGAGTGATGTTCGTATAGTGACGGATACGGGAACCGTAGTAACCAACGCTACCATCGCATAGGCCTGTGTACCCTGCTAGTAACCAAGCGACTGTTGCGCCAACACTGAAGCCCATCACAACAATGTGTTGGTATAAAGGACGTTGATATTGTAGCACTTCAGCTACTTGCCTAGTGGCTTGTTCAAAGCCAATAGACATAAAACGTTGATAAGCCTGCTCTTCTTCTTTTTGTAGGAAAAAAGGTATTTCTTTGTACCAGGAGAAGCCGAACACATCCCATGATTGATTGGCATACTGTCGGCAAACCTCTAGCATGTGCTGATTAAGCCCATATATCTCAGGTAGAATTACCAGTAATCTTTTTTCGCCGCTACGCAAGAAATACATCAGGACATAGCCTTCTTTCTCATCCGAATAATTTTGTTCATCATATCAAACGTAATATTATTCTGACAACAAGATTTACTTATAGGTTTTTTATGTATAATTTCTCACGGTATTTACTGGATCTTTGCTACAGTTGTTTGGCTGGAACGTTGTATTTTTATTGAAAACGATGTAAAATGGCACGAAATTCGATGATGACCTGTGCAGGCATCTTATTTACATACATTTTGTTGACTATTCTCATTTGCTATTCCTCTTTGCTTCTGAAGAATTGTAGTAGACTTAGCTATAAGGACTCAGAGCTGTATTTTCACTTTTCTGTTAACGCGCAGTAACACCTTAGAACCAAGTTAATATAATTCACCTTAATTTATGCAGATAACATGATGGTAGTGTACTCAGTTCAACTCTCTTTTTACTGGTGAGTGCTAGATTTATAGATGAGTAGTAGCAAGGTTAGTAGCTATCTTAGTTAGTAAAGATTTGTGAGTCTTCTTAGAATTAACCCCATTCACTCTTGTCAGCCACAGTAACATTTTGTATGCTGAGAAAGGAAAATATGTGGCAAAAGCACTTTTTAGGCTGTGAGCATATGAATAAGAATTAAGCGAATCAGCCGTGTCGAACAGAAGGGAAAGGGGCATATACATGGGAAACAAAATCCGATTGGGCATTATTTACGGAGGAAAGACATCTGAGCATGAGGTATCGCTCTTAACGGCCCTTTCTATTATGAAGGCAGTAGATAAAAATAAATATGAAGTACAACCGATCTATGTACAAATGGATGGGACATGGTTAAAAGGAGGCCCCATCGCAGATCAAGTCCTTGAAAGTGTGAATGTGTTACGCTTAGATGGGGGAGTATCTCCTAGTAGTAATGATCAAGAAAAACAAGGGCAAATAACTCATGTGGGTAACCAATCACTGGTGGGTAAGCCAGCTAATGTGATGTCCATTCATCAGGAAGTAGATGTTATTTTTCCAGTGATTCATGGACCAAATGGTGAGGATGGTACCGTACAGGGTTTATTAGAATTAGCAGGTATTCCTTATGTGGGTACAGGAGTTATGGCATCTGCAGTGGGAATGGACAAATTGATGATGAAAAATGTTTTTGCTCAAGCAGGTCTTGATCAAGTTCAATACATGGGCTTCTTACGTTCTCAAATTGAGCGTGATGTAGCTAGCGTTATGAACCAGATTGAACAAAAGCTAGGCTATCCTTGTTTTGTAAAGCCAGCCAACATGGGTTCTAGCGTTGGAATTACTAAAGCTAAAGACCGAGACGATTTGCGTAGAGCTTTGGAACTTGCTTGCAAATTTGATCGTCGTATTATTGTTGAAGAGTTCATTAAAGCCCGTGAAGTAGAAATTGGTGTATTAGGGAATGAAGAATTACACACCTCCGTCATTGGGGAAGTTATTGCAGCCAAAGAATTTTATGATTATGAAGCGAAATATAAAGGTGGAGGCACTGATCTCAAAATCCCAGCTGATCTACCACAGCAAGTAGCCGATCGTATTGCTGAGATGGCAAAAACGGCATTTCAGGCATTGGATGGCTCCGGTTTATCACGTGTTGATTTCTTCTATGATGAGGAGAATGACCGTGTAGTAATTAATGAGGTTAATACGATGCCAGGCTTTACCCCATTTAGCATGTATCCAATGTTATTTGCAGAAGCAGGCATTCCGTATGCTGAACTAATCGATCGACTTGTTCAACTAGGGTTAGAGCGTTATGAAGAAAAACAAAGGAATATTGTAGCAGCTGAAGAGCTAGAATAGAGTGGGAGCCTTCTCGTTTGGGAAGGCTTTTTCTTTACGTCCTTAGTAATAACGATGCTGCTAATTTGGTCTAATTACATATTATATTAAGTAGCATAATGTCCAAATTTTTTGCTATCTATCTTTTTGTTGATCGTTTTTAGGATAGCTAGGATATCTTGTGTTTGGTTTTCTTCAATTCGTTGCAGTAGGTGTGTATGATCAGTTTGGACAGCTTTTACATCATGAAGCTCTTTCTTAATAGTACTCAAATCACTCTTAATGCCACTAGATTCAGATTTGATTTCGTTTAATTCTTTTTTGATACCATATGATTCAGCCTTAATCACATCTAGATCTTTTTTGATACCACTAGATTCAGATTTGATCGCATCTAGATCTTTTTTGATGCCACTAGATTCAGATTTAATCGCATCCAATTCTTTTTTAATACCATATGATTCAGATTTGATCGCATCTAAATCTTTTTTGATACCACTAGATTCGGATTTGAGCGCATCTATGTCTTTTTTGATACTATATGACTCAGATTTTAACCAGTCTATATCTCTTTTAATAAGACTTGAATCTTGTTTTACAATGTTTAACTCTGCTTCGATACTACTCACTTTTGAATTAATCCCACTTACCTCTTCTTTTATCTCCTTAGTTTCTAACTGAGTAGCCTTAATATCATGGTTCATGCTGTCGAGTTTAGCATTAATTCCTTGTAAAGCCTCCATTACTGATATGTGAAATTCCATGTCCATCCCCCCCTGAGTTTGATTCTAACATACGATATGTTAAGGGGTGGCTGCAAAAAAAAAACGAGCAAAAAGCGTGATTTTCCTATTTTTTTAGATGTTTCGGTCGATAAAGCTTTCTATTTACCATCTTTTTAAAGGATGTAAAAAAAGCCCTCTTTAACCCAAGAAGGCTGTATGGATCACTCTTATGTTTGAGATACTTTATCCCAGCAAGTGTGATTCACGAAATTTATTGCAATCCTCCCTTCATTTAATCTGATCCGCAACCTCCAGAATCACTACTTCCGGAGTCACCACAGCTGTCCCAACTAGTTGATACATCACCACAACCTGGTTGAGTATCATTGTGAGACAAAAATGTAGAAGAGCTAGTTGAAAACGAATGATGATCTGTAGATTGTGAACGCGATTGTGAATGGGAGTGGCTGAGTTTTAGCAAGAGGGGGACAATCATTAAGAGTAGCATGATAAATATAATAATATCAAACAAATTATGTACCTCCGATCATCTTTACTGAGGGTTGAGAAATTTTTCTTCCTCACTAAATATAACGTTTGTTTTGAAGGGAAGTTTCAGAAAATGATTAGCTAACAAGGATTAAAAATAAAAAGCATCTCTTCCAGCAATAAATTAGACGCTAAAAGAAATGCTTTACTCAACTAATTCGAACAACATGTAGGATAATTAGGGCTTAAAAAGCTTAAATCTCCAGTAAGGAAGGTAGCAGTGTTTCTAGCTTCATGCCTCGGGAAGCTTTTAGTAAAACGGCAGAATGTGGTTTTAATAAAGAACGGAGGTAGACGATCGCTTCTTCCTTGGAGCTAAAATGATGGCTTTCTCCCTCATAGTGCTCTCCCATAAATCGTGAATCCTCTCCAATAGTTACCATACAAGTAAAGCGGTCATCCCACTTTGATACGTATTCTCCTACTTCAGCGTGTAATGCTTGGCTATCTGAGCCTAATTCCAATAGATCAGCTATTATTAGTACTTTGGTTCGGTCTTGAAAAAGATCTGCAAAGTTTTCAATAGACGCCTTCATGGATAAGGGATTGGCATTGTAGGCATCGTTGACGATAATCATACCATTTTGAGATGTATGAATTTCAAACCGCATACCTGAAATGCTTAGGGTAGCCATTGCTTGTTGAATCTCCTCAAGGCTCATTCCTTGTTCGCGGGCAATTCCGATAGCTGGTAAGGCATTAGATACATTATAGGTCCCAAATAGCGGCATAAATACACGCATGGTTTGCTGATCTTCAAAGTGTACAGTGAAGTGTGTACCTTTATCATCTGTAAGCAAATCCGATGCCCATAGATCAGCAGGGCCTTTCACGGAATAAGAGCAAATCGGGCTATCAGATAAGTGTTTCACTTTCTGGAGGTATTCGTTATCTCCATTCAAATAAACACGTCCTGCTGGTGCAGTATGCGGCAATAGTTCTGCTTTTGCTAGAGCAATTTTTTCTAGCGATCCAAAATATTCCATATGCGCTTCGCCAATACTTGTAATCACGCTATAGGTTGGTCTTGTAATAGAAGCTAATAAATCAATCTCCCCAGCATGACTCATGCCGAGCTCTAGAACTGCGGCTTCATGACTATTGTCTACATGTAGGATGGAAAAGGGAAGACCGATATGATTGTTAAAGTTTTTATACGTACTGCAAATAGGACGTGTACTAGCTAAAAGATGAGAAATCATATCTTTCGTAGTTGTCTTTCCTGTACTGCCTGTAACTGCAATGAATGGAATAGAAAACTGATTTCGATAAGCACTTGCTATTTTTTGGAATGCTGTCAAAGTGTCATTTACAAGAATCAGACCGAAATCTTTAGGAAGAGTAGCCGGAACTTTTGACAAGTCGGATACGAGTGTGGCGATGGCTCCAGCTTCCTGTGCCTGCTTGATAAAATCATGTCCATCGCGTGTTTCTACCAGTGGTACAAATAAACTGTCGGGTTGTAATTGACGGCTGTCAAAGTGAGCGCTGGTAACATTGGCTTCCGGATTCCCTTGTACGAGTATTCCTTGTGCCATTTTAGTAATGGTATTTAAAGTAGTGGGTAGCATAGTTTTATTCTCTCCTTGTCATCATTTCTGCAGTGTCCACAGATAACGATGGGTATAACCGATATGGATAAAAAATAGCCTATATAGAAGGCATCCCACGTCATGCTAACACGGTGGACGAATTGCCGCAATAGCAAGAACATGAAAAGTGGATAAGATGGAAATAGGAGTATGCGTCTATTGCGATAGCTGTTTCTATAAGGTATGATAATAGTATGCCTTGCTTGAAGAATCTTTGTAAAAGATACTCAAGCAAGTTTTTGGGTTGAGGGTTGGAAAAAGGTTGACCTACCGCCCTTTCCTGATTTATAATGTAGTCTGACAGTCTGTAGAATAATGAACAGTTGTCCCACGGTTTCAAGCGGAGGGAGGGAAAATAGATGGCAGAAGTACGCGTTAGAAAAAATGAATCTTTGGAGAGCGCGCTTCGTCGTTTTAAGCGTGAAAATGCTAAAGCTGGAGTGTTGGCTGAGCTTCGTAAGCGTCGCCACTTTGAAAAGCCTAGCATTGCTCGTAAGAAAAAATCCGAAGCGGCTCGTAAACGTAAGTTCTAATTAACGGGAGGGCTCATCATGAGTGTAATGGAGCAACTCAATCACGATATGAAGCAAGCTATGAAGGACAAATCGGTCTTAAAGCTCTCCGTTATTCGCATGGTCAAAGCCACCATTAAAAACGAAGAGATTAAGTTGGGTCGAGATCTGTCCGACGATGAAGTGCTGACTATCTTGACCCGTGAGTTAAAGCAACGCCGTGACTCCCTCCATGAGTTTGAGAAAGCCGGTCGCGAGGATTTAGCGACAAAGACACGTGACGAGTTGGATATTATATTGGCTTATATGCCCGCTCAATTAAGCGAGGATGAGATTCGTCAAATCGTTCGCGAGGCTGTAGTTGCTGTTGGCGCTACATCCAAGAAAGAGATGGGCAAAGTCATGGGAGCCATTATGCCTAAAGTAAAAGGCAAAGCTGACGGCAACCTTGTCCAACAAATCGTCTCTGAAGAATTACCTTCATAAGCAAATGAAATCCAGTCTCACGCAGGCTGGATTTTTTGCGGTACAGCAAAATAAGCAGCCTTGTCAAAGAGAGAAATTTCTCATTGACAGGGCTTTTCTTTGCTTATAAGCGATTTATGCAACTTAATGAAACTTCCTTCCTATCTCCTCGTATACCAACATAAGATGTTACAAAACATGATAGGAAAGGAGGAATTTACACCTTGAGACAGCATCTAGCCTTTACTCGCATGTTTACCTGTATGCTTGCTCTTATGATGTTTGCTGGAGGGATATTGGCTTGGACAGCTTGGTCTCAGCCTGTAGAAGCAGCAGGTAAACGCGTTTTTTATGTGCCTGTTGAGCAAGATATTGAGCGCGGTCTTGAAAGCTTTTTGCGACGTGCTTTTCAACAAGCCAATGAACAACGCGCTGATGTCGTTATTCTTGACATTAATACTCCAGGTGGAGATGTGGTTTCGGCTGGTAATATTGGTGCATTGATTAGGAGTGCGCCTATGAAAGTCGTTGCATATATTAACAATCAGGCTTTTTCAGCAGGAACTTACATTGCTTTGAATGCAAATGAGATTGTAATGGAACCAGGAAGTAGTATCGGGGCTGCTGCACCGATTGATGTACAAGGTAATGCGGCTCCGGTGAAAATTACTTCTGGTTGGGCTCAAATGATGGAGGAAGCAGCTAAATTAAACGGCAGAGATGCTTCCGTAGCAAAAGCGATGGTCTATATTGATCAGGATTTTGCTGGATTAAAAAAGAAGGGAGAAGTTTTATCCCTTGGTGCTGAGGAAGCACAGAAACTAGGCTATGCTGATAAAATTGTTCGTAGTAAAGCAGAATTGTTTCAATATGTAGGGGTAAATGAGAGTGAGATTGTACACATTTCTCCTACTCCTACCGAGAAGGTCGCAAGGTTTGTAACCAATCCGGTTGTTCTAAGCTGTCTCTTATTAATTGGAATGCTGGGAGTCATTATTGAGTTGTTTGCTCCGGGGTTTGGAGTTGCGGGCACTATTGGTATTTTGTCCTTTACACTCTATTTCTTCGGGCATTTTGTGGCAGGTTTTGCTAATTGGCTGGATATTGGCCTGTTTATTATTGGGGTCATTTTGATGATTCTAGAAATCTTTTTACCGGGTGGCATCGTAGGCTTCCTTGGGTTTGCGAGCATGTCCACAGGTCTAGTATTAGCTGCTTACGATACAAAACAAGGGCTTACATCTCTGGGAATTGCGGCGATTATTACGCTTATTGTAGCGTTTATACTGGCTAAATATTTCGGATTAAGAGGAACCTGGAGTAAGTTTGTTCTAAAAGAGGAGCAGCATAGGGATACAGGGTATGTCGCTCCTAAAAATCAAAATGATCTACTTGGGAAAACTGGTGTAGCATTAACCAATTTGCGCCCTGCTGGAGTGATCTTGATTGGGGAACAACGTATTGATGCTGTAAGTGCAGGTGGATACATTGCGGCTGGCAGCGAAATTAAAGTGGTTCAAGTAGAAGGAGCACGGATTGTCGTGCAAGATTGGAAAAATGAAAGTAAGGGGTAGATTTAGATGGACACAAGCATGATATCTTTCGTGTTTATGATCGCAGTTGTCATCATTGTATTGTCTGTTTTCTTTTCATTTGTACCGGTAATGCTATGGATTTCTGCTTTAGCTTCAGGTGTGAACGTGAGTATTCTAACATTGGTAGCAATGCGTTTGCGTCGTGTAACACCGGCCCGTATCGTCAATCCGTTAATTAAGGCACGTAAGGCGGGACTTGACCTTAATACGAATCAATTAGAGAGTCACTTTCTAGCGGGTGGTAATGTTGATAGAGTCGTAGATGCCTTGGTAGCAGCTCAACGTGCAGATATTCCACTAGGCTTCGAACGAGCAGCGGCGATTGACCTAGCTGGTCGCGATGTGTTGGAAGCAGTACAAATGAGCGTAAATCCGAAAGTGATTGAGACCCCAATTATTGCCGCAGTAGCGATGGATGGGATTGAGGTGCGTGCGAAGGCGAAAGTAACAGTACGTGCGAATATTGATCGTTTAGTTGGTGGTGCTGGTGAAGAGACAATTATCGCTCGTGTTGGCGAAGGGATTGTCACAACTATCGGTTCGTCCAACAAACATAAAGATGTATTAGAAAACCCAGATCTTATTTCACAAACAGTGTTAAACAAAGGACTAGATGCAGGTACAGCCTTTGAAATTCTGTCGATCGATATTGCGGACGTAGATGTAGGTAAAAATATTGGCGCCCAATTACAAACAGACCAAGCAGAAGCTGACAAACGTATCGCGCAGGCAAAAGCAGAAGAACGTCGAGCTATGGCTGTGGCAACGGAGCAAGAGATGAAAGCGCGCGTTGAAGAGATGAAAGCTAAAGTAGTGGAGTCTGAAGCGGAAGTACCACTTGCTTTGGCTGAAGCATTGCGTTCAGGCAAGCTAGGTGTTATGGATTATTACAACATGCAGAACATCATGGCAGATACCGCAATGAGAGAATCATTTGGTGACCCTGAAGGTACGAAGAAAAACGACATAGATAAGAAATAGGTGATGAGGCAATGGAAACTCTCATCGAGCTGATCTTTTATTTATTAACGGGTAAAAAATTTGATCATAACAAGACACCTAAGGCGTATCCGATGCAACCTACGAAGAGGGAGCCGGGAGGAATGCTACCACCCTATCAACGTCAGGTAGTAAAACGGAACCCAAGACAGGAAGCAAAACCAGGCGTATTTGAATTTCCTTCAACGTCTCAAACGCAAAATTCAGTCCCATACAATACTGACTCGACTAGTTCACCCTCAATGCCAGCAGAATGGCAGGGGACTTATATTGAGGGGCAACCTGCAAGCTCCGGACATTCAGTGAACGACTCGACACGGGATGGAAGAACCGAATTGGAGAAGGAGCTCGAAGAAGGTCGATCAATGTTAGAAGAGCAGTATGAACCCAATGCCGCTCAAATGGTGTTAGCACCTATCGAGCATAAAAACAGTAAGTTATTGAACGTTGAATTGCATGGATCAACCATTCCTACATCACAGGAGCAAGCGGGAGCTACCTCTAAAAGACATTCGGTTAAACTAGCTGGAACAGCATTAGACGGTATGAGATGGGCGATTATTTTAGGAAAGCCGCGCAGTAAAGATCCTCATCCTACATCAGCCTTTGGCGGCTATAGAATGGGTAAATACCGGTAGCAGTTTAATAATTTTTTCTCTAATAAAAGAACCTCGGGCATGACTTGAACTGTTGCCTTGAGGTTCTTTTTTTTCAGCGCTATCAAGCACATCTCAGCTAATGCATAAAATAATTGCTTCCATGTACATTTTCCACATAAAAAGATAAGGGCAAGATTCCTATGTCGGATTTTTGTTACTATTGAATAGAAGATGCAGGTGTCCAGCGAATTCTACCTGCGACATAGCTAACGCTTGTATGCTCTTCAAGTGCTTCAACAGCTACGACCCGTCAAAAGGATTGAGGGAGTCTATCTTTTCAATAAGGAGGATATGATCTTGCAATCAGATATTACAATCTTAGAACGATGCTCCACACCACGCGGTGACATTCAGCTTCAGTATCGGAATAACAATTATGAGATTATTAGTAATGGTACTTTTTTAATGGCAACTTATAATGGAGAATCCGAACGTCTGTTGGTTAAGGCATCACTTGACAGCGTTCATCATCCCCGAAAAGTAATGATTGGGGGATTAGGTGTAGGATTTTCCCTTTCGGAAGCTTTAAAAAATAACAGAGTAGAAGAGGTAGTTGTTTTAGAAATAGAGGAAAAGATCATTGAATGGAATAACCGATATTTTGGCGAATATTCTAATCATCCACTCACTGACTCTCGAACCCGTGTTGTTAAAGCTGATCTTCTCCAATGGATTCAGGAAGCTGACGAAAAATTTGATGTTATCTGTCTTGATATTGACAATGGGCCCGATTGGACCGTGACAGAAGCGAACCATTCACTTTATAAGGAATCAGGACTTAACACCTTACTTGGTTTGATGAACCCAGAGGGTGTTATTGCATTTTGGAGTGCTAATTCTTCTGATGCTTTTGTTCTGCGATTATTTGAGTATTTTCATGAAGTAGAGGAATATAAAGTAGAAGTGGAACGGGGCGAGCCAGATGTTGTTTATATCGCAAAAGTACCGAAATGATTTAGAGGATTACATAAGATAGTGATGACAAAATAGTTAATTAAATCCCTTAAAGCTTGCAACCTTATAGGTAACAGAATGTGAAATGCTTGGGGATAACCCTTAGCATTGTATCTAATCGTGTGACTTTACTAAAGCATAAAACATACGTAAGGATGAATCAGAGTCATCTTCAATAGATCTATTTATTAGCCCATACGAGTCCTGGCTATGTTTTGTAATCCATGACAAGAGGGGCTATTCTACGCTTGGATTTTTCCTTCATAAAGGTTGGTCTACATCTAAAACGTAATAACTGAGGACGTGCTATACTAACAGTAATACTACCTACCACTAGATAGGCTAAGTGAACAAAGGAGAGAAAACATTATGGCCCTCTATGATAAAAAAGGACCGATTGTTGTGAAGGAAGAACCAGGCGTTACATTTTACTGTATGTGCGGCCTCACAGAAGATGCACCTTACTGTGATGGCTCTCATAATGGACAAGGAACAGGAAAAACCCCGTATATTGTTAAATTTAAGGAAGCCAAGACGGTAAGGATCTGCGGCTGTGGAAAATCGGAAAAATTACCTTATTGTGATGGGGCACATGGACAAAACGAAAAGTAAATGATGCAAGACCCGTATGTTGTACGTAGACATGCGGTTTTTTTATGTAGAAAAGGAGGATTTTCTCTTTTCTAGCGATGTAAATTCTTCTAGAGCATGCCCTTCAAACCACTATCTGTAACCGTAGTCCATCAGGAGATTTTTGCCGTTTTTTAACGTATGAAAATCACCTTCCCTTTTTCAAATTCCCAGCATGATAAGCCCTACCCCCTGCATAGGTATAAAAGAACGGATTTTGTTTTGCAAGCACACGGCTATCCCAGTAAACAGACTCCACTTACGCATGTCTAATGCATATGCAAGGAAAAAGGGGGCTTACATATGAAGAAATGGAGCCGCCGACTGCGCCGAATGGCTGTGGGCGTGTTGGATTTACCTCAGGACGTGGTACTTGAAGTCCCGAGAATTACGATGATTGGTCATTTGCAAATGTATATAGAAAACCACCGAGGTGTCCTGCAATTTAGTGAGAACGAGCTGCGTTTATTACTTACAAACGGACAATTGCTTGTCATAGGGGAACAACTGGTGATTCGTGCTATTTTGAAGGAAGAAGTGTTGTTGGAGGGGAGAATCGGCAAGATAACATTCATTCAAAATACGTGACGAGTTTGAGGGGGATACAGATGCGAAACGTAGTAAAAGAATGGTACGAGGGTCATATAACAGTAACGATTCGCGGCAAACGGTTTGAACGTCTTATCAACCTAGCCGTCCGCGAAAACATTTTAATGTGGAATATCAAGCGCTTAGGTCCTGAGTTAGGACAGTGTGAGATGATGATTGCCGATTTCTATCGGCTTCGTCCCTTCTTAAAGGAGACAGGCTGCCGGGTGCATGTGACAAGTCGACAAGGCTTACCGTTTTTGTTGTTACGAATGCGAATGAGGATGGGATTTGTTGCAGGTATTCTTATTTTTTTACTCGGATTGTACATGCTCTCTACGTTTGTATGGCAAGTCGAGGTGCAAGGAACGCATAATATTTCGCCGTATCAGGTAACACAGGCTGCCGAGAAGGTAGGGTTAAGAGCAGGTGCGTGGAAATTAAAAATGGGAGATCCCCAAGAATTACAGCGCCGTATTTTGGGGTATATTCCAGAAGCCTCATGGGTAGGGGTTGAGTTAAATGGTACGAAGGCCATTATTCAGGTCGTTGAAAAGGTTGATCCGGAAAAGAGTGTTGCGCATGAACCTAAACACGTTGTGGCAAAGAAAAAAGCGGTCATTCACAGTATTTTTGCTGAAACAGGTAAGACTATGGTTAAAGCGAATCAGTATGTTGATAAAGACCAGATTTTAATTTCAGGTATTATTGGTAATGAGGAGCGCCAATCGATCGTTGCTGCCCGGGGGCAAGTGACAGGAGAGGTCTGGTATCGTTCTGATGTGACCGTCCCCTTAATCCAGAACCAACTTCTTTATACAGGTGAAAAGCAGAAGCAGCACTTTTTGATTTTTGGATCATCGGCAGTACGTCTTTGGCCGTTTGAAATCAAGTCGTACAAGCATTCTCGTAAAACAGAGAAACGTTTTCAAGCGGCTTTTTTTGACTATCAATTGCCGTTTGGCTGGAAGACAGAAATTGATCGTGAGCTGGAGCCTAAGGTTATTCGAATGAGCGATCAGGACGCTTTAGAGGTAGCTAAACATTTTGCAAAAGCAGATATCTTGAAACGCGCCGGAGAAGATGCGAAGATAAAGGAAGAAAAAGTTTTGCACGTAAAACAAGAGAATGGTAAAGTTTATGTAAGTATCTATTTTTCCGTCATCGAAAATATAGCGATGGACCAACCGATTGTTGCTACGCCGCCCGCACTAGAAGGCACACCAAACTAAAATAACTGATGGCAAGGAGATGGACAAAGGTTGCAAGTACAAGAAGAAGTAGTGATCCAGTTTGCAGATGCACAGGAAGCATTGCTTTTGTTTGGACCTCATGATTCCTATTTAAAAAAGATCGAAGAAAAAACAACAGCTCAGATAGGAACCCGCACCGGCGCATTCGTCATCAGTGGGGAAAAGGCAGAAGTCGACAAGCTGGCTACGCTATTTGATACTTTATTGCAGCTGATCCGCAGGGGGATTACATTATCGGAACGTGATGTATACTATGCGATGCAGCTAACAGAAAAAGGAGAAGAGCAAGAGCTTCTGCATCTTTATGAAGAAGAGGTAGCACGTTCTCACCGCGGTAAACTAGTCCGCGCTAAAACCTTAGGGCAACGCCATTATTTGTCTGCTATTAAACGAAATGATATCGTGTTTGGGATTGGTCCTGCTGGTACTGGTAAAACATATCTAGCGGTTGTAATGGCCGTACAGGCTCTTAAAAACGGTCGAGTCAAACGAATTGTTCTCACGCGTCCAGCGGTGGAAGCAGGCGAAAGCCTTGGTTTTTTACCAGGCGATTTGCAAGAAAAGGTAGACCCGTACCTACGGCCGCTCTATGATGCTTTGTATGATATGTTAGGAACCGAACAGGTTAGTAAAATGATGGAACGAGGTATCATCGAGGTAGCCCCGCTTGCTTATATGAGAGGGCGTACATTAGAAGACAGCTTTATTATTCTGGATGAAGCACAAAATACTACACCAGAACAAATGAAAATGTTCTTGACGCGCTTGGGTTTTGGCTCCAAAATGGTCATCACGGGGGATGTGACCCAAATTGACCTGCCAAAAGGCAAAAAGTCTGGGCTGCGAGAAGCAGAGCGCATTCTTTCCATTATTTCTGACATTGCTTTTATTGAATTTCAGGATACGGATGTTGTGCGTCATAGCTTGGTTCAAAAAATCATTACAGCGTATTCCAAAGAGGAGCAGCAGATCTAGGCTGGCTCCTCTTGGAGTCTCTTTATGTGATTATAAATGAGGAAAAGTTTCAGAAGAAAAAGAGGGAAGAACATTGCTGACGATTGAGATTGTAAATGAGCAAGACGAAGAAATTACGCAAGAGCACCAACAGCTTATTGAAAATTGCTTGCAAAAAGCGGCGCAATTTGAAGAAATTAAGGGTGAAGTGGTTATCACACTTGTAAACAATGAACGCATCCATGAGCTGAATCGCGATTATCGTGGGGTGGACCGTCCTACTGACGTGCTATCGTTTGCACTGAATGAAGAGGGCGAGGGTGACATGGAGATCTTTGTGGAAGAAAGTGAATTTGATGACTATCCAAATATGCTAGGCGATATTATCATCTCCATCCCGCGAACAAAAGAACAAGCACAGGATTATGGACATTCTTTTGAACGTGAGCTTGGTTTTCTAGCGGTGCATGGATTTTTGCATCTGATTGGCTATGACCATGGGACACCTGAAGAAGAAAAAGACATGTTTACCCGTCAAGAAAATATTCTGCAAGAAGTCGGATTGACGAGATAGGAGCGGTCAACGTGAAGGAATGGCTTCGTTTATGGCGCAGCTTTGGTTATGCTTTACAGGGAATTAACCATGCTGTACGCACCCAACGAAACATGCAGATACACGTAGCAGTTGCACTCGGTGTGGTTATTTTATCCATTTGGCTACAAATTACTCGCCTGGAGCTGAGCCTGTTACTATTGGTTATTGCGATTGTTTGGGCGCTTGAATTACTTAATACCGCCATTGAAGCTTGCGTTGATCTGGTGACAAAGGAGTACCATCCACAGGCAAAAATAGCGAAGGATGTTGCTGCTGGAGCTGTCTTTGTATCCGCTATGTTTGCCATCGTGATTGGAATCCTCATTCTTGGCCCACCTTTGTATGCCTATTTCTTTACTCGCTAGGACAAAAGAGACGCTATTCACGGTCAAGGAAACAGCTAGACGAACCTTCCAAAATGGGAACGGCCTCGTCTGGTCTCTTGGCATCTTCATTTTTATTTAGACACAGGAGAGGAAGAATTGTATGAACCAACAACAACTGATTGAACAAGCAAAAACAGCAAGAGAAACAGCTTACGTACCTTATTCTAAATTCCCGGTGGGTGCTGCATTGTTGTCCGAAACGGGTAAAGTATATCTAGGATGCAATATTGAAAATGCCGCTTATCCCCTGTGCAACTGCGCAGAAAGAACAGCTTTGTTTAAAGCATATTCCGAGGGGGATAAGACCTATCAAGCCATCGCTGTGGTAGCGGATACTCCGAAGCCAGTACCGCCATGTGGAGCATGCCGTCAGGTAATGGCAGAAATGTGCCCGCCTGATATGAAGGTAATCTTGTCCAATCTGAATGGAGATGTTACGGTTACTACAGTGAGTGAACTATTGCCAGGTGCTTTTACAAAGGAGGATCTTCTTGGATAATCAAAAAAAGAAAGAAACGTTTAAATCAGGATTTGTCTCAATTATTGGCCGTCCCAATGTAGGGAAATCCACATTATTAAATCAGGTTGTTGGACAAAAGGTTGCCATCATGTCCAATAAACCGCAAACGACACGAAATCAGATTCGTGCTGTGTATACCTCTGACAAAGGTCAATTAATTTTTATTGATACACCGGGCATTCATAAAGCCAAGTCCAAATTGGGCGATTATATGGTAGCGGCTGCCGAAAATACACTTAATGAGGTAGACTTGGTACTGTTTGTCATTGATGCTACAGAGAAACGCGGGGCAGGAGAAGATTATATTCTTGAGCGTTTGAAAAAGGTAAATACTCCTGTCTTCTTGGTTATAAACAAAATTGATCAAATTCATCCAGAAGAATTGCTTCCTTTAATTGATGAATATCGAAAGCATCATGATTTTAAACAAATTGTTCCTATTTCTGCTTTGCAGGGTAACAATACTGATGCCCTGCTGCAATCCATTTTGCTGGAGATGCCGGAGGGGCCGATGTATTATCCAGCAGATCAAGTAACGGATCATCCAGAGCGCTTTATCGTAGCGGAGCTGATTCGTGAAAAGGTTCTTCATCTGACACGTGAAGAAATTCCTCATTCCATTGCTGTAACGGTGGAAGAGATGAAGCGTGGAGAAAATGGCAAAACATTATACATTTATGCTGCCATCTACGTGGAGCGTGATTCCCAAAAAGGAATTTTGATCGGCAAAAGAGGGGACATGCTAAAAGAAATTTCCAAACGTGCACGGATGGACATGGAGCGTTTATTAGGAGAGAAAATCTTTTTAGAAGTATGGGTCAAAGTAAAGAAAGATTGGCGTAATCAGGAAAGGATGCTTCGTAATTTTGGTTTTTATGAAGAGAAATAAACTTTTTCCTTACTATACGTGACAATTTTTCCAAGGCATAGAAATGGGGGCTACGGTGGATTCTATATAAAGAAAGTGGTGGCCGAAAAAAGGAAAGGATGATGCAACATGCTTCGCAACTTTTCTTGGAGTTATTTTGCTTCAACCGGTGATATCCACGCTTACCTTCTTTATAAGGAACATCATGAAGCACAAAACGATGCGAGTGATGCAGGATCACTGGATCAAGCCCTATTGGAACAGGGTGATTCTCAGGTATGCTTGTAAAGTGGGAAGGTATTGTCATCCGTAGTGTTGATTACGGAGAAAGTAGTAAAGTGGTTACGCTTTACACTAGAGAATACGGTAAGGTCGGGGTAATGGCAAAGGGGGCAAAAAAACCTCGAAGTCGCCTGGCCGCCGTATCTCAATTGTTTACACATGGATACTATCTATGTAAAAAAGGAACAGGGACAGGAATGCCGGAGCTCACACAAGGGGACATTCTTCACTCTTTTAAGGATCTCCGTCAGGATTTAATGCTGACTGCCTACTCTGCTTATATGGCAGAAATGCTAGATCGCTTGACAGAGGAGCGTGAGCCCAATCCTTACCTGTTCCAATTATTAGTCCATACCCTTCAGTATTTAGATGAAGGCAAGGATGCGGAGATTCTTTGCCGTATTTTTGAAAGTAAAATGCTGGTTCTCGCAGGAATTCGTCCGCATGTTGAAAGCTGCATTTCCTGTGGTGCAGAAGGCGAGCCTTATACATTTAGTATCACGCAAGGCGGTCTTTTATGTCAGAGATGTACACATACTGATCCTTATTCATTTCATATTTTACCAGCCACCTGGAAATTATTACGGCTGTTTTTATTATTCCCTCTCGAGCGTTTAGGTGAGATTGAAATAAAAACATCTACAAGAAACCAACTAAGGCTTTTACTGCATCGATATTTAGATCAGCATATTGACCTCCGTCTTAAAAGCCGAAACTTTCTAGAACAAATGGAACGTCTAGAGTTTTCAGATGGATTTGACAAGGCATAGTTTTTTGGCTATCATGATCAATTGTGATCATATAAATACATATACAACGGCTTATCGGGACATAGCTCCCTGCCTCCTCTTGTGGAGGCTTTTTTCTACTTCCAGTACATTCCGGTAGCAGAAAAAAAGCTTTTTACGATTCTTTTGCAGGAATCTATCTCTTTATAGAGTAATACTAGGGATAGTAATTTATGAATCGGTGGTGATCCGTCATCGAATTGACCAAACGCCAAGAACAAATTTTGCAAATTGTAAAAGATGAAGGTCCAATTACAGGTGAGAATATTGCCGAACACCTGAATCTTACAAGGGCTACTCTTCGACCTGATTTATCCATCCTTACTATGTCGGGTTATTTAGATGCCAGACCGAGGGTTGGTTATTTTTATGCAGGTCGTCCTACATCGTCGGTAATTGCAGAACGATTGCACAAGCTAATAGTAAATGATTATAAAGCAGTGCCTATCGTCGTGGCTGAATCAGCGTCGGTGTATGATGCAATTGTGACATTATTCTTAGAGGATGTAGGCACATTGTTTGTTGTCAATCAAAAAGGTTTGTTAGCTGGTGTAGTGTCCCGAAAGGATTTACTTCGGGCTTCATTAGGTAACAAGGGATTGGAGAGCATTCCTGTCAGCATTATCATGACAAGAATGCCCAACATCGTCACGTGCACTCCAGAAGAAACCCTTCTGGATACCGCGCAAAAATTGATTGAATTCCAAATTGATTCACTGCCGGTCGTACGCCCCAACGAAGAAGATCCAAAAACCTTTGAATTGTTGGGCAGGATTACCAAAACAACAATTTCTAGAGCTTTTGTGGAGCTTGGCAAAGAGACCAATGTGTAGGGGGAAGTTGGATTGGAAATGAATACCCAATTAATTTATGTCGTATCGGATTCAATTGGAGAAACAGCAGAATTTGTCGTAAGGGCAGTAGCAAGTCAATTTAGCGGTAAAACGGTAGATATTCACAAGTATCCGTACATGGAGGATAAAGAGTCCATTGATGAAGTTATCCTCTCCGCCAAAGAATCAAAAGCTCTGGTGGTGTTTACTCTCGTTGTTCCTGAACTAAAAACGTATATTTTGGAACAGGCCAACAAACATCAGGTACCCATTGTGGATGTAATGGGTCCATTGCTGACCATTATGGAAGATCTACTCCAGACAAAACAATCCGGAAAGCCTGGATTAGTGCGTAAATTGGATGAAGATTATTTCCGAAAAGTGGAAGCCATCGAGTTCGCTGTAAAATACGATGATGGCAGAGACCCTCGTGGTTTACTTCGGGCAGATGTTGTACTAATTGGGGTATCGCGTACGTCAAAAACCCCATTGTCCATGTACTTAGCTAACAAACGCTTGAAGGTAGCAAATGTACCCTTGGTTCCAGAGGTTGAGCCGCCAGAGGAATTGTTCTTACTGCCGGCGGAAAAATGTATTGGACTTACCATAAATTCAGATCAATTAAACGGGATTCGTACCGAGCGGTTAAAAGCATTAGGTCTAACTGCCCAAGCGAATTATGCAACAATGGATCGAATTGAAACAGAATTGGAATACTCAAGAAAAATCATGGAGCGCGTAGGTTGTCCCGTGATTGATGTTTCTATCAAAGCGGTTGAAGAAACAGCTAATATTATCCTTGACATTATTCGACGTAATAAACTTAAAGCACGCCGATAAGTTCAGGAACAAAAAATAGTAGTTGGAAGAAGGATTTTGCCGAACTTTGACGAATAAAGTAATTTCATTGCTGTGAAAAGGTGGATGGCTATGGCTCAATCTGCACCCGAAGAGTTCGTCAACCAGGTTCGAGCAGCTGTTGACATCGTAGACGTGGTGGGAGAATACGTACAACTGAAGAAGAGGGGGCGCGCCTATCTAGGCTTGTGTCCGTTTCATTCGGAAAAAACCCCCTCCTTTAATGTGAACGCGGAGCGGCAGTTTTATCATTGCTTCGGGTGTCATGCAGGGGGTGACGTATTCTCTTTCGTTATGCAAGTCGAACAGCTGTCGTTTCCCGAGGCCTTGCAAAAACTTGCAGACCGGGTGGGATTAACCCCGCCAGCTCCCCTCACTCACGAAGATAATCCGATGCAGAGCGCGAAGGCGAAAATGTATGAAGCCTACCGTTTTGTGGCGAAACTATATCATTATGTTTTAACGTCCACTCCCTATGGATCGGAAGCCCTTCGCTATTTGGAGAATCGAGGCTTTGCCAGGACGACAATTGACGAATACATGATTGGGTTTGCTCCAGAATCATGGGATTTCGTTAAGGATAACCTTGTAAAGCGTAACTTTCCGTTGGAGCTAATGGTCGAAGCAGGATTGTTATCCTCCAATGAGCGTGGAAGAGTGTATGACAAATTTCGCAAGAGAGTTATCTTTCCGATTCAGGATTCACAGGGAGAGGTTATCGGATTTGGAGGAAGGTCTATAGACGGCTCGGAACCCAAGTATTTAAATAGTCCAGAAACGCTCCTATTTAACAAAAGTCGCACTATATTTAACTTGCATCGCGCAAGAAGCCAAATACGTAAACGAAACCAGGCAATCCTTTTTGAAGGATATGCAGATGTAATTGCTGCGTGGCAGGCTGGCATTAGTAACGGAATCGCTACGCTAGGAACCGCTTTTACGGAGCAACAAGCCCATCTGATCAGAAGAAATACAGATCAGGTAATCCTATGCTACGACGGCGACTTTGCCGGACAGGAGGCTACGGCAAAAGCGATTGACCAATTACAAAAAGCTGGTTGTACGGTGCGAATTGCTCCACTCCCCCAGGGTAGTGACCCTGATGATTATATACGGCAGTATGGCGCTGAACAATTTTCCCAGCAGGTATTATTACAAGCTATGCCGGTGACGTCCTTTCAATTGAAACATTTGCGGAGTAAAACCGTAATACAAGACGAAGCGGATAAAGCTGAGTATGTAAGACAGGCACTGGAATTCATCGTTACACTCCCGAACGCGATCGAGCGGGATATGTATGAACGGAAACTGTCTGAAGAGTATTCTCTATCCCTTGAGGCTGTAAAGACAGAAGCAAAAAAGCTGTACAAGCAACAAAAATTAATGAATCAAAGGGATAAAGTTACAGCACCATGGAATAATAGTATAAATAATGGCAAATTTATGGTTACAAAAGCACCTGCACACGAAAATGCAGAACGAATGTTGCTATACTATATGTTGCGTGATCCGGAAATTGCTTTACGTGTGCAACAGGAATGTAACGCAGATTTCCAAGTGGACGAACACAGTGCTCTAGCCGCTTACTTGTATGCTTATTATGCAGAGGGGCATCCGGCAGATCCTGGAGCCTTTATACACTATGTTGAAGATGAGAAGTGCAAGCAATTAGCCTCGGGATTAGCCATGATGGAATGCAGAGACGATGTATCTGATAAGGAAATTGAAGACTACATCAAGCAGGTGAACAATTACCCTGTTCGCGCGGAACTACAAAGGCTACGTGAACAACAAAAGCAACTAAATTTGCAAGCGGGAAGCACCATAGATGAGGAGCAGCGTAAAAAGCTTATTATTGAAGCCGCTTTACTAGGGATGAAGATCGCCGAATTGGAAAATGCTTTGAGGGAAGGGTAGTTATCAGCATCATTCCCGAGGAAGGAGGGAAAATAGATGAACAAGCAAAACTTGACATCAGACATGGAGACCCTGTCGGTGGATCAGGTGAAAGAACAATTAGTGGAACTAGGTAAGAAGAAGGGAAGCTTGACTTTCAAAGAAATTACAAATCGTCTATCTAACTTTGATCAGGATTCTGATCAGATGGATGAGTTCTTCGAGTTCCTAGGAGATCAAGGCATCGATGTCAGTAATGATAATGAAGAAGACGAAGAAGCAGATGCTATGATGATCAAGGATGATGAGCAGGAAGGGTTTGAATATGATGACCTGTCTGTGCCGCCAGGAATCAAAATTAATGATCCTGTGCGTATGTACCTAAAAGAAATTGGGCGTGTTCCTCTACTTTCCGCTGAAGAGGAGATTAAACTTGCGCAACGCATTGAACAAGGCGATGAAGAAGCAAAACGCCGATTGGCTGAAGCTAACTTACGTCTCGTTGTAAGCATAGCAAAACGCTATGTGGGTCGTGGCATGCTATTCCTAGACCTGATCCAGGAAGGTAATATGGGTCTTATTAAGGCCGTTGAGAAGTTTGACTACCAAAAAGGATACAAGTTTAGTACCTATGCAACTTGGTGGATTCGACAAGCTATCACTCGTGCTATTGCTGACCAAGCAAGAACCATCCGTATTCCAGTGCATATGGTTGAGACGATTAATAAGCTAATCCGAGTTTCTCGCCAATTACTGCAGGAATTGGGACGTGAACCTGCTCCTGAAGAGATTGCTGAAAAGATGGATCTAACTCCTGAAAAAGTACGTGAGATCATGAAAATTGCTCAGGAGCCTGTATCATTAGAAACACCGATCGGAGAAGAAGATGACTCCCATCTAGGTGATTTTATTGAGGATCAGGAAGCGCTAGCTCCTTCTGATGCTGCTGCGTATGAGCTGTTGAAAGAACAATTAGAAGATGTGTTAGATACATTAACAGATCGTGAAGAAAACGTACTGCGTCTTCGTTTCGGATTAGATGACGGTCGTACGAGAACGCTTGAGGAAGTAGGAAAAGTTTTCGGGGTAACTCGTGAGCGTATTCGTCAAATTGAGGCGAAAGCCCTACGTAAATTAAGACATCCTTCTCGTAGTAAACGTTTAAAAGATTTTTTGGAATAGCCGATAAAGATATAGTAAGCACTAAGCCTACGTTTTGCCACACACGCTGCGTAGGCTTTTTTGTTGGGAAGAACGGGATGTTACTTCAAAAATAGTCCATTTCATTAATCAAAAAAGAAATGGCAGTAAGGAGGCGATGTCTACTTGGATGATCAACGTAGAAAAATCATTATTACTGAGATTGAAAATTGGCGACGTAATCATTTACTGCCAGAACATTATTGCATTTTTCTGTTAAATCTCTATACAGAAGGCAAGCACGCTCCAAATCAAGAGGAGCCCATCACAAAAAAACGTTTCTTCTTTTTTCCCAACAGAAAAGCGAGAATGGATAAGATTTATAATCAGCAAGCCTTTATACAAAGTGCAAGCACTCAAATTCAAGGGAGCGGTAAAGAAGCACAAATCCTTTCCGTAAAACTAATGGGAGGAATATTTTTTATAGGACTTGTAATCGCTGTCATGCTTTTACTTGCTTTTTATTTTAACGCTTTTAGTATTCCAATGCAAATGAGCATTTTGGTGTTCAGTTGGATACTTGCATATATCCTAGCTTTTGTATTTAAGCGAAAAATACCGTTATTATCCTATTTTTTCTTACTTATTACGATCCTCATCGCTATAGCTAGTCTCTATTATTTTGGAGAAAAATGGAAAATAAGTCAAGTTACATATTTATGGTGGCTTCTTTTAGTTGCCGGGTATTCTTTTTTACATGGTTTATTATTTCGTTATTCGCTGTTTATAGTAGCTGGACTAATAGGCATAGGTATTTTATATGGAACAGCCATGCTGACACGCATGGGGGAATTTTTTAGTTGGACAAATATAGAATTGTATTGGGTACCTTTATCTTTCCTGATGATTGGATTGGGGTATTTGTTCCATGCTCGTCATCAGCAGCTTGCTTATACACTTGTGGCAAGTGGGTTACTGTACTTTTTTGGTCCAGAGATTAGTTCATTATGGGTTCCTGAAGCGTCACGTGAGATGATGCAAATTATATTGGGTATTAAGGTTTTACTGAGTGGATTATTGCTAACCATTACTCGTCGCTACTGGCTTGAATGGCTTCGAAGATAGATAGTCACGTACAAATGAATCATTACTTGCTTTACAAAGGATGGAGGCTTCGTCAACACGGAGTCTCTTTATTTTGTTATGGAGACTATCCAAATATCTTTTGAATTGTATATAATAATAAGTAAATTCTGAACAAACGCTCGGTCAGTCAAGGTGGATTATTTACATGCTGTGGCGATTTGAACATGATTTAGCACAGAAAGGGGAGATTGACATGCATTTTGATCTTACATCAGAACAGCAGATGTTGCAGAAAATGATTCGGGAATTTGCGGATGAAGTAGTCGCACCAGGGGCGGAGCAACGCGATAAAGAAAAGCGGTTTCCGATTGAGATTATGAAACAACTAGGGGAATTGGAATTGATGGGACTGCCATTTCCTGAAGAGTTTGGTGGAGCTGGGGCGGATACGATTAGCTTTGCTATAGTCACGGAGGAGCTTAGTCGTGCTTGTGCTTCTACAGGCATTACGTATTCAGCCCATATATCCTTAGGCGGAGCCCCCTTGCATTTATTTGGAACAAAGCAACAAAAAGAAGCCTATTTAACAAAAATCTGTAGTGGGGAGAGTATAGGAGCATTTGGGTTAACAGAACCGCAGGCAGGCTCTGATGCAGGTGGTACCAAAACGCAGGCAGTATTACAGAATGGACAATATGTTATTAACGGTTCTAAATGCTTTATCACGAATGCTTCCTATGCTAAGTTTCTTGCTTTAACTGCTGTAACCGATAAAACGAAGGGTACGAAAGGAATCACAGCTCTTTTAGTCCCGACAGATGCCCCGGGATTTAAGGTAGTGGATCGCTATGAAAAACTAGGATTGCATGCTTCGAATACTACAGAGTTAGTCTTAGAAGACGTTGTAGTCCCCCAGGAGGCAATTTTAGGCAAAGAGGGAGAGGGCTTCAAACAATTTTTAATCACATTGGATGGTGGTCGCATTGGTATTGGTGCCATGTCAGTTGGAATAGCCCAGGCAGCTTTTAATCGCGCCTTACAGTATGCCAAAGAAAGGAAAGCCTTTGGTTCTAGCTTGTCGCATTTCCAAATGATTCAGCAGAAGTTGGCGGATATGGCAACCCAGATCGAATTAGCTCGTACTTTGGTTTACAAAGCAGCGTGGCTTAAAGATCAAGGACGCAAATTCACCCAAGAGGCGGCGATGGCTAAGCTGTATGCTTCGGAGATCGCAATGTCTGCGACTCATCAGGCTATTCAGATTCACGGAGGATACGGCTATATGAAGGATTATCAGGTGGAACGTTATTTCCGAGATGCACGTCTACTAGAAATCGGTGAAGGTACTTCAGAAATTCTGCGTATGGTAATTGCACGTGAAATCAGTAAATAAGACATATAAAGATCTCTCCGGCTTTTATTATGGAGGGATTTTTATTATGGGAAATCTAGGTGCAAAAACAGCAATCTGGGAATAGTATTCTTGTGTCATACTAGTCTTTTTAAAGGTTATTTGTTAATATCTGGTTACGTATTTGATTTAGGAATTGCTTCCTGATATCGGGCTAAAAATTACCATATTACTCATCCAGTTTCTTCATGTGTTTTTTTGGCAAGATGAGGTAAAATGGATGAACTGGAGGTAATAGGAACATGACATTAACTATTTCTAAACGATTACAAACAATTGCAGCATATTGCCCCAAAGATGCGCTTGTAGCTGATATTGGATCGGACCACGCCCTGCTGGCTTCCTATTTATTAGTCAATAATCAGGCTCGCTTTGTAATAGCAGGGGAATTAAATGAGGGACCATATCAAGCAGCACTTCGTCAAATTGCGACGTTAACAGCAAAAGATAGAGCTTCTGTTCGCAAAGGAGATGGCTTAGCTGTGTTAGCTCCAAATGAGGCAGAGGTCATTTGCATTGCCGGAATGGGTGGACAATTAATCGCTTCTATTTTGGAAGCCGGCCTTGATAAATTAGGAAAAGTACAGCGTTTGATCCTTCAACCAAATGTTGGAGAAGATATACTGCGTAAATGGCTATATGACCATGGTTATCAATTAGTAGCTGAAGATATTGTAGAGGAAGATGGCATTATTTACGAAGTGCTTGTAGCTGAACCAGGCAATCCAGATAAGCCATATCAATCAGATAAATGGAGTCAAGCAGAGCTAATGGAAATCGGGCCTTTTTTATTGCAGCAACAATCACCGATTTTGCTCACAAAATGGAAGTCTGAATTAGAAAAGTGGGAAAAAATTAAAGAGCGCATGATGGCATCTACTCGTGCAGAAACACAGGAAAAACTGTCGGAAATCGAGGATAAAATTATTTGGATTAAAGGAGTTTTGACATGCTTGCAAACGGACAAACCATCATACAATTAGTGGAGAGACTAGCACCAAAATCCCTAGCGATGGAATGGGATAAGATCGGATTGCAAGTCGGCACACTGCAAAAGCCTGTACAGAAGGTAATGACAGCGTTGGATGTAAATGAAGAGGTGGTTGATGAGGCGATTCAAAAAGGGGTTTCGCTTATAATTGCTCACCATCCGGTGATATTTCGCCCCTTAAAGCATTTGCGCACTGATTTGCCGGCTGGCCGCTTGTTAGCAAAGTTGCTGGCTCACGATATCGCTGTCTACAGCATGCATACGAATCTAGATGTCGCAAATGGAGGCTTGAATGATTGGCTTGCAGAAGAACTGGAATTACAACAAACCGAAATTCTAGATGTAACTTATCAGGATGAGCTGAAAAAGCTAGTAACCTTTGTACCCAAATCGCATCGTGAACAAGTGTTCCAGGCTATGGTGAATGCAGGGGCTGGTCATATTGGACAATACAGTCACTGTAGCTTCCAGATTGAGGGGACAGGTACTTTTTTACCACTTGAAGGCACGACTCCTTTCATTGGGGAACAGGGAAAAGTGGAGCATGTAGATGAGGTTCGAATTGAAACGGTTATAAAAAGCAGTCAACAAGCTTCTGTGATTAAGGCTATGAAAGCGGCGCACCCCTACGATGAGGTAGCATATGATATCTATCCTCTTGACCTACCACCATTTACGCTTGGGCTTGGGAGAATTGGGAAACTGGCCGAACCTATGACGCTAGAGGAGTATGCCCAATTTGTCAAAAGTAAGCTAGGTTTAGAAGGAGTTCGCATAGTCGGTCCTAAGGATCGCATCGTTAAAAAGGTGGCAGTTCTGGGAGGTAGCGGCGGTTCTTATTTGTTAAAAGCTGCTTTTCGTGGTGCAGATGTAATGGTAACTGGAGATGTCGGCTATCATGAAGCGCAGGACGCTTTCGTGGAAGGACTATCAATAATTGATGCTGGTCATAACATCGAAAAGATCATGAAGCCAAGATTAGCTAGTTTTATACGAGAAAAGCTACAGGAACAGAAATATAAAACCGAAGTAATTGCCTCGGAGGTTCATACAGACCCGTTTCAATACCTCTAAGGCAAAAGGGCTACGGGATAACTAAGGGAGTGGGCAACTTGTCCTCGATTCGTGATTTCTATGAATGGCACCTATTACTTGGAAAAATAAAGCGAGCCGAGCGTGAATTGGCTGGTGTAAAAGAGCAAGAAAGGGAACAAATGAAACACATCAGGGCTATTGAAAGTCAAATAGAAGGCATGCCTACTGACACCCCTGATCAACAAATTGAACGAATGCTACAGGAGCAAGAGCTCTGGATGCTTAAAAAAGAGTGGGAACGTAACGGAAATGAGCTGATTGAAAAACGTTTCTCTTTAGAACAATTCCTGCAGCTCTCTCGTTTGGAAGCAGAAGAACGTCAAGCAAAATTAAACCCAGAATGGCTAAAAGAATATGACCGACTGCTGGAAACAAAAAAAAATCCAGTGGTTGAAGTAAAAAAAAAGTCTTGTATGGGGTGTTTTATGCCATTGTCAACAAGCAACTTTGATAAATGGCGGAGAGGGAAGGGGCTGGTATATTGTGACGAGTGTGAAAGAATTCTTGTGTAGTAGGAGATGGGGGAAAGTAATTCCTGCTACTGTAGCTATTGCAATGGCTACCTGTGTTTTTTTAGAACCTGTGCAAGCTGAAGAAATAGGGAATGATCTTTTGGCTCCATTGCCTTTCATTGATATTTCTAATCATCCCGCTAAAGAGGCTATTGTGAAAGGCTATGAGGAAGGTTTGTTTAGTGATTCATCGAAAGCGATTAAGCAATTTTTCCCTGATAAGGCTATGACACGGGCAGAGTTCTTTTTATTGACCAGCCGTTTTTTGCAACTAAACCAAAATAAATTGTTTCCCTTGACCTTGCTGGAAGACAATGATGAATTCGGTCGGGGGCAAGGAATGGACGAGCCGTATTTACCCTATAAGGATGTTCACTACATGACGTGGATGTATCCTGGTATCCTGCGGGTATTTGTCTATCACGATCGGATTGCAGGAGCTAGGACTCTACATAAGATTTTTCCAGGGGATAAATTTTATCCGAACCAGCCTATTACAAATGCAGAGGCAGCTAAAGTGCTGTCCGTGCTATCCTTTGCCACGAAGCAATCTGAATGGGAATTAGAATTGCAAAAAAGAGGTTCAAGCAGATTAACACGTGCAGAAGCTGCTATTTTGATGGAAAAGGTGAGCGCTTCAATTCAATCCCAGATGCTCTTGCCTTTAGCTGATGAAACGCGTTCTCTGTACCCGCTTGTACCTGTTCAGAAGGAGATGTATCCTTTATTTGCGACGTATGATGCTCCAACGGAAACGGAGCAAAAATTCATAGATATCGTGGATTCAATCAAAAATTATCTTGAAGAAGAGGAAACCTTTAAGGAGCTGGAGGAGCTGCCATCTGATTTTCCTAACCAGGTGGGAGTTCATTACTACAAAAGCTGGAACTACTATAAGGAACCCGCAGATAATGCACAAGAAGCCCTCCTTGCATTAGACGCTTATTTAGAAACAGTGGAGCATGATCCAAAAATTCTAGGCCTTCTTACTGCTAATATCTATGATGTTGGCTTACAAATGCTACGGACTAATCAAGGTAAAGAATTTGAAGAATTGCATCAAAAATTACTTCGTTATGAATCAAAACTGGTTAAGAATTCAGAGGAATGGAAAGTATTTGGTCTATATTTGGCAGCTATTGAAATTCATTTAGATCAATATGGAAATGCAAGTAAACGTTATGAGGAAAGACCGGATATCAAGCTGGCCGTACAAAATGGCTTGTACTATTTGGTGAAAGAAAATCGGATTTCTGATGCGGAAAATTTGTTAAAACGTGCTATTAAAGTAGCAGATCAAGATCGTGAGCTTCAAGCTTTATATGAACAAGCGGCTCACGAATTAGATCTGTTGTCCTCCACTAGACAAAATCTTTATGCCACTCTATTAAGCGATGCTTATAACAAGCTAGACGAAGCTCAAAGGATTATTGTCAAGACGGAAATGAATTACGGTGGTACGGTGCTTAAAACTACTGAAGAGATGGATGCTCAAAGAGGGATCACGCATACAAAAGGTATTTACCAAAAAGCGGATCAAGCCGTTTTAAATAAAATGGAAAGATATACAGATCGTCGTAATCAAGTCAAGTACGATTGGGATAATGAAAAGGGTATCTGGACCAAAAAAGAGACTGGCAACCTAATTGGGAAAAAAGCGTATCTACATGAGTATGTGACTGATCTTCCTGTTTTAAGCCGTTTAAATAAGCTTCATGCTAGGTACTTAAAGCAAAGCTTCGGAGCATATGAGGTTATTACCGAATTTTATGAACCAAATGAACTTCAGCGCTATGCTGAAACGCTTGATTTACAAGAAAAAAAGCTTTTATATGCTCCTACGTTTGTTGTGAAGTACTATTTGGATTCTGAAACGAAGCAATTATTACGCCAATCTTGGAAAATTACGGAGGTCTATGATAATGGGGAATACCTCAAGCTGGATGGCGATGAAGAATATGAATTTCCCGAGAGCTTGCGTCTGGATATTCCAAAAGAGGTGACAAAAGGAGCTGTTGTTATACATGAAACTTAGAAAAACGGGGATTCTGGCTCTTGCACTCATGCTCTTGTTGCCTGGCTCGGGGGCTATGGCTTCTATGTCACAGTCCTTGAATCAAGCTTCATCTTTTGATATAAACAGTACGAGCAACATGCCGCTTCTGGAGCTACAACAGGTGTATTATATTTTGCAAGAAAACCACCTTGATAAACCAAGTGAAAAAAAACTTGTGCAAGGAGCCTTGCAAGGTGTTCAACAATATATAAAAGCTGAGAAACATGCTGAAGTTGTCGTGGACGAGAAGGATGATACCGTTACCGAGATGGTGGATCGTATAACGCAATGGCAAGCCCAGCAAAAGCTGGATTGGTATACTGTAAGCTACTACGGGATTGAAGGAATGCTGGCCCAAGTAAATGATCCTTACACGACTTTATTTACTGAAACGGAATTGGATAAGTTCCAGAACAGTGTGAATAATAACTTTGTGGGCTTTGGCATTACGTTTCGCAAAACTGATAACGGTTTTATTGTTCGCAAGGTAGTTGAAAATTCTCCAGCAGCTAAGGCAGGAATTCATTCAGGTGACAAGCTGGAAGCAGTGAATGGAAGTAAAATAACCGTACAGGGTATAGAAGAGTTGAATAGGATCCTGCAAGGTGAAGAGGGTACGAGTGCAACTCTTACTTTTTCTAAATCGGGGACCGCAAAAAAGAAGGATTACACTATCAAGCGCTCACCTCTGGTTATACCAGAAGCAACAAGTCAACTTTTCGGCTCCAAATCCACAGCGATAGGGTATGTTAAGCTGGATACGTTTGGAAGCGATGCAGGTGATCAGTTTAAAGAGCAATTAGATAAATTAGAAAATCAAAAGAAATTGACAGGCTTGATCATTGATTTACGTGATAACAGTGGAGGATATCTTAGTGCAGCGAAGGATATTGCCAGTTTATTTATGGAAAATGGCTTATTGATGTATACGACTAATCGCAACGATGTTGAAGTGGAAAGTTGGGTGCGCAATGGCAGACTAGCTCCTTATCCTGTTACGGTGTTAGTAAACGGACAAACAGCATCAGCTTCAGAAATGCTATCTGGAGCGCTACAAGATCATAAAATAGCCAAATTGATTGGAACCAAGACTTTTGGTAAAGGAATTGCTCAAACAGTCCTACCTCTCGTTGATGGTGATGCATTAAAAGTGACATTGCAAGAATACAAGACACCGGCTCATCGTAAAGTCAACAAGGTTGGCCTTGAACCTGATATTGTTATCGAAGACGATATTAGTCAAGTGGTGGGAGCGTTATATGAGCTGGGAGAAAAACGCATTGAGGTAAGGCAAAAAAGTGGTTTCGAGGTAGTGGTAAATGGAGTCAGTTTCTATACAACTTCTCCTTTACTCAAAAAGATAGGGAATAGCTTACATATCCGTAGCACCTTTATGCAAAGTATGCTTCGGGAAAAAACGGCTGTTTCATCGGAGTATCGTCCTATAGTCTCAGTTACCAATCCTACTGTTACTCTTACTTGGAAAAAAGAAAATGATGAATATATTTTTATCAGTGAGCAGAAATAATAGCCACATGCCCGAAACAGTGAAAAGTTTCGGGCAATTTTATTGACTAATTCATACTTGACAGGTCGGAATAGTGTGAATTAAACTTAAACTAACAATCTAGATAGGCTGAGTGGCAAAGGAAAAAGCGAATTTTCCTTTTTGATAAGCGAGTAAGAGTGGTGAGAGGAAAAAGGAGATGTGTGACACGTGAAGAGACATGTTGAAATCAAATGGCAGGATGAAACATTGGCGGCTACCTTATATGTACCTGAACTCGAAAATCAAGCAGAAACATTTCCTCTGATTGTCATTTGTCATGGTTTTATCGGTTCGCGTATTGGTGTCAATCGATTGTTTGTTGAAACTGCTACTCAATTGATTAAAGATGGCTATGCAGTGTTATGCTTTGATTATGTGGGATGTGGAGAAAGTACAGGCGAATATGGCCGTTCAGGTTTTGATCAATTAGTTGCCCAAACTAGGCATGTTCTACAAGAAGCAGCACATTTTCCGGAAATTGATTCACAACGAATTTCTTTGTTAGGTCATAGTTTAGGTGGTCCGGTTGCTTTGTATACAGCTATAAGCGAACCTAATATTCGTAAGCTTATGCTATGGTCTCCAGTTGCTCACCCTTATAAAGATATTGTTCGGATTGTTGGAGTAGATACCTATCAAAGAGCATGGCAGCATACATCTGTGGATTACATGGGCTATGGATTGACACTTGCATTCTTTGAGTCGCTGCATTCTTATGTGCCTCTTAAAGAGCTACAGAAATATACGGGAGATGTTTTTATTGCCCATGGCACAGCAGATATTGACATTCCAGTCGAGTATTGCTTTCACTATTATTATGCCTTTCGTTCACGTTCTACAGGTAAAAGTGACAAAGAGATTATTTTAGAAGCAGATCATACTTTTTCTGACGGTTGCAGTCGAACGATGTTAATTAGTAGTACACGTGAATGGCTTTCTGGTGAACGATATTATAAACAATCGGGGGGAGCCATTACTCGCACCCTAGGCTATTCCATATAGAAAAGAATTTTTATCGATGCTATGCTTCTGCGTTTTCTCCCTGCTGTCACATTCCATTCTTCTTAATATTTTTAGATAGAGGAAAAAGTCCCGTTTTGAAAAAGGGGCTTTTCTTTGTTGGTTGCGAGGAAAAATGTTTCGGGCAAACTTTAGTGAAAATTCTAAGTGATTTTTAAAAAGTAAATAAAATTAATGAGAAAATTGCAAATAATTAAGTGAAGCATTTTGGGACTGATGAGTTCTCGATAGCTTCTTTTTTGAGAAGGTGACTTAGAAGGCGGTATTTTTTATTCTCATTAAACTTATTTCTATTTTATATGAATGTGGATTAGTGTTGAAATTGTGGAAAACTTGAAGATTTATTTTGGAAGGTAACAGGAACGAGTTTGAGTTTTTTAGCATATAGATGGGGTACAGATGCCCTATATCTATAATAAACAATACCCCAATGTTTGATCCGACGTGAAGGTATGAGCATTTTCTAGCTTCTATAAGTAGAATTGCTATTTTTTTAGTTAAATTTAAAAAAAGTATTGCATTTACTTTTTTTATGTGGTACATTATTAAACGTTGCCGCTACTTGAAAGATTGAGTGGCATGATTACAAACTTTGTTCCTTGAAAACCAGATAGAATCTAACGTACGATATTTAAATCAATGAACCGACAGGTTCGCTGAAGCTTTGATCAAGAACTACTTTAATGGAGAGTTTGATCCTGGCTCAGGACGAACGCTGGCGGCGTGCCTAATACATGCAAGTCGAGCGAGGGTTTTCGGACCCTAGCGGCGGACGGGTGAGTAACACGTAGGCAACCTGCCTGCAAGACTGGGATAACATAGGGAAACTTATGCTAATACCGGATAGGGTTTTG